>CBFGPB010000063.1:0-11369 GCA_965650545.1 uncultured Devosia sp.
AGTGCTTCGTCACCTCGCTCAGCGCTGCCGCGATATGTTCCCATTCCTGGGAAACGCTCGCGGTGGCGCGGCGCTTGCCGGCGCGGCGATACCAGTAGTCGGCATTGCCCATGTCGGCCTCGATCCAGTGCATCAGTGCGTGCACCCAGTCGAAGGCCTGGACGCCCTCCATGGACTGGACAATCGTATGCGCCTTTTCCCATTCGGGGCCGACGCGCAATTCGCCCTTCTTGAGCCACCACAAGGCCTGCAACGGCTTGCTCATGTCCTTTGGCGGCTCGGACCAGTCGAGCGAGGTAAAGATATCAACGGCCATCGGCGCTCTTCCTGTTGGCCCGGACGCGGCTAGGGGGCGCGTCTCCACCAGTTTCAACTTGTGCATGGGCGCCAAATAGTGCGGAACGGCGGCGCAATCAAGCGCTCGCCGTTGTGTAACAGGTTACGACCTACCACCACTGCTTGGGGGCAAAGTCGCCGCCGGCGCTCTTCTCGATGACGCGGGCGGCCGCGAACAGCGTCTCCTCGTCGAAGGGCTTGCCGATCAGCTGCAGCCCCAGCGGCAGACCCTTGCCGTCCTTGCCGGCCGGCACGGCAATGCCCGGCAGGCCCGCCATGTTGACCGTAACGGTGAACACGTCGTTGAGATACATGGCGACCGGATCGCTCGCCAGCGCCTCGTCGCCGATGCCGAAGGCGGCCGACGGCGTTGCCGGCGTCAGGATGGCGTCGACGCCGGCATGGAAGGCGTCCTCGAAATCCTTCTTGATCAGCGTGCGCACCTTCTGCGCCTTGACGTAGTAGGCGTCGAAATAACCGGCGCTGAGCACATAGGTACCGATCATGATGCGGCGCTTGACCTCGCGGCCGAAGCCGGCGGCGCGGGTCAGCTCGTACATGTCGGTGATATCCTTGCCCGAGACGCGCAGCCCGTACTTGACGCCGTCATAGCGGGCCAGGTTGGACGATGCCTCGGCGGGGGCCACGATATAGTAGGCCGGCAGGGCGTATTTCGTGTGCGGCAGTGAAATGTCCTTGACCGTCGCGCCCTCGGCCTTGAGCCATTCGAGACCCTCGGCCCAGAGCTTTTCGATCTCCGCCGGCATGCCGTCCATGCGGTATTCCTTCGGAACCCCGATGGTGAGACCCTTGACGCCGCGCTCCACGGCTGCGGTAAAGTCGGGCACCGGCAGGTCGACGCTGGTCGAATCCTTGGGATCGAAACCCGACATGGAGGTCATCAGGATTGCTGCGTCCTCGACAGTACGGGCGATCGGCCCCGCCTGGTCGAGCGAGGATGCGAAGGCAACGACACCCCAGCGCGAGCAGCGGCCATAGGTCGGCTTGATGCCGACTGTGCCCGTGAACGCGGCAGGCTGGCGGATCGAGCCGCCGGTATCGGTTGCCGTCGCACCGGCGCAAAGCCAGGCCGCCACGGCCGCCGCCGAACCACCCGACGAACCGCCGGGCACGAGGTTTGCATTGCTGCCCTCGGCGCGGAACGGGCTGACCACCGGGCCGTAATAGGAAGTCTCGTTGGACGAGCCCATGGCGAATTCGTCCATGTTGAGCTTGCCCAGCATGACCGCGCCATCGCGCCAGAGATTGGCGGTCACGGTGGACTCGTATTCCGGCTTGAAGCCGTCGAGGATGTGGCTGGCCGCCTGGGTATGCACGCCCTTGGTGCCGAACAGGTCCTTGATGCCCAGCGGGATGCCTTCCAGCGACCCGCCCTGCCCCTTGCCGAGCTTCTCGTCGCTGGCCTTGGCCATGGCGCGGGCCTGTTCGGGCGTCGTGGCGACATAGGCATTGAGGCTGGGGTTGGCCTTCTCGATGGCCGCAATATAGGCATCGGTCAGCTCAAGGGCAGTGAAGCTCTTGTCGTGGAGGCCCTTGCGGGCATCGGCCAGGCTCAGCTTGGTCAGGTCAGTCAACGGGAATCTCGCTCAGATTGTCGCAGCGTGTGTAGAGAGTGGCGCCAGGCGTGAGGTACGCGTCCGCTTCGGCGGAATCCGCGCCTTCCATGGCGCCACTGAGGCTCAGCATGATGTCGCCCTGGGACACCACCTGGATTTCGGTTTCGCTATAGGGCGTCACCGCCAGGATGTCGGGATAGATTTCCCCCGGCAGTTCGCAGATGGCGTCGATGAACAGGTGCGTGCTGCCCTCGCGCTCCGTGACATCGAAGAAGTTGCAGTGGAACTCCATCGACTGAATGCCGCGATCGAAGGTCAGGCTCAGGAAATCCATGTCCATCCACGCATCGACGCCCTTTTTCTCAAGCGCCTGGCAGGCCGCCGGATCGGACACGTAGAGCCGATCCCGGTCAATGCGCAGGTCTTCCTGCGCCATCACCGGCGAAGCGACGAGAGCCAGGGCCAGAATCGCCAGCCGCTTCACGCCGCCTTCTCCTCTTCAAGGCGAAGTTCGAAAAAGGCCGACCACTCGCTGTCCGGATAATCGAGGAAAGGCCCGCGCGGCACGAACCCGTAACGGGTATAGAGCCGGTGTGCCTCGGCCATGCCATCCCCGGTGCCGGTTTCGAGCATCACGACCGGCAGACCGCGCTCGCGCGCCAGGTCGACGATCCGCTCCAGCAGCTGCCGGCCGACGCGCTGTCCGCGAACTTCAGGTACGGTATACATGCGCTTGACCTCGCCCAGGTCAGGGCCGTGCATCTTGAGCGCACCCATGCCCACGGCCTTGCCATTCTCGTCGCGCGCCACGAACAGCGTCGTATCGCTGTCCGCCATCTGCTCGACGGTCATCTTGAACTGGAATTCCAGCGGCGACAGCGGCAGCAGATGATCGTTCAAACGCTCGACAAGCCGCCGGACGTCGTCCTGCAATGGTGTCTCGATGGCGATCGAGATGGTCATTTACTCGACCACCTTGGGCACCATGAAGAAGTTGTCTTCGCTGATCGGCGCATTGGAGACGATCTTGTCGGCATAGTTGCCATCGGAAATGACGTCGTCGCGCCGCCGCAACTGCATCGGCGTCACCGAGGTCATGGCCTCGACGCCGTCCACATTCACCTCGCCGAGCTGCTCGACGAAACCCAGAATCGCGTTGAGTTCATTCTGGTAGCCGGCGACCTCGTCTTCCTCGATGCGGATGCGCGCAAGGCGTCCGATGCGCTTGACGGTGGCGGCGTCGACAGACATGGGAAAACTCCAGCAGAGGAAAGGCGTATCGGCGCGTTATTAGCAACGCCCAAGCCAAAAAGACAATGAAAATGCCTTATGCGCCGGATCAGGCTTCCACAGCCAATCCCGGCTCCAGGGCAATAAGGCCGGTTCCATCGAGCCGATCCCGCACCCTTTCAAAGGCAGCCTCGACCTCTACCTCACTACCGGCCAGGGCAATCAGCGCCGGAGGGGTCTCGGAAATCAGCCTTTCGGCACGATCTGCCAGGTCTTCGCCTGCCAGAACCATGACGGCCTTGTCGGCCCATCGGCCGAGTCTCGGAACAGCCCCGGCGGCCAGGAGCAGCGGCCGGTCGTCGTCCCCATCGATCAGGAGGCCGGGGCCACCCAACGACCAGACTTCCAGCGGTCGCACCACATCGCCGGCATCCAGTAGCCGCTCCGCCGCGCGCGGTCGCCAGGATTGCGGATCGACGGGCTCCCCACCCTCGCGCATGGAGACGACTTGGTCTGCCCCACTCACCAGTTCGCTGCGATCAATGCCCTCGGGCGCGGCTTCCGGATCGACCACGATGACATGACCGCCGATCTGGATGCGGAATGTGGAACCGCCAAACCAGGTCAGTTTCATACGTTACGCTCCGGTTTGAACGTCAGGGAGATCCGCGACGCGCCTTCGATGAACCGCTTGATCGCGGATCGACTGAGCAGGAAGCGACCCAGGCCGGCCAGCAGGCCGGACGGAATCATCCGCAGGAATGGTGCCATAGCCTGCATGCGGCCCAGCCGCTGCGTCGCTTCATTCTGCTGCGCCTGGATCTTTGTCACTTCGGGCCGGCGCTCCGCTTCAAAGGCCTGAGCTGCTGCATCGAGGGGGCCTCCGTCCGCCGCGCGGAGCAGCGCCGGACCGATATGATTGGCCAGGACGATGGCATCGCGCAGCGCGATATTGATGCCCTGCGCGCCCACCGGTGACATTGGATGTGCCGCATCGCCTATAAGCACCAGCCCGGGTACTGACCACTTTGGAAGCATGCCGCAGACCACGTCCAGAAGAAACGGATCGCTGGTCCGGTCGCGCACCTTCGCGAACATGGTGGCCAGCGGTGGCGGCAACACGGCCGCGAGATGGTCCTTCCAGTCGTCCCCGTCCTGCCCGCGGAACTGGCGGTAGCTGCCCTTGGCAATGATCCGGCCGATCTGGACCTGGTCGTCCTCCGCCGGGAACGCCAGGCCAAAATAGTCATCCAGAAGAAAACTATAGGCTTCTCCGGGCTGCACGGGCTCCTCCCGCGGCGCCCTGCACCATACCACGTCGAATTCCTGCGTCTGGCCCACCAGTTCCAGCCCGAGCCGCTTGCGGGCCACCGAATAGCGCCCGTCCGCTGCAATCACGTAGTCCACCGTCAACTCGGTGTTGCCGCCCTCCCCACCGAGCAGCAGGCCCGTCACCCGCCCGTCGGTAACCAGCAGGTCACGAACCACGGTGCCGCGCAGCAGCGTGAAACCGGGGTAGGCAGCACACTTGGACGCCAGCATTTCCAGCAGCTTCGGCTGCGCGATCAGCCGGATGAGCTGGGCATCCTCCGGCAGCACCTTGCGCATATTGAGGTTGAGGAAGCGCCGGCCCCGCGCAAACATCTGCATGGTCAGGATCGGCTCCGACGGCAGCGCCTCGAACGCCTCCCAAAGCCCGGCCTCGCGAATGGCCGCCATGCCACCGGGCGTCATGCCTTCGCCGCGAAATTCACGGGAAAAGTCCGTATGTCGCTCGATCAGCGTCACCGCGATGCCCATGCGCACCAGCAGGTACGCCGTCAGCGCGCCCGCAGGTCCGGCGCCGATGATCGCGACGTGCGGCCGGGGCTCATTGCTCGACATTGGCGACTCCCGCCCGTATTGAGACGGGCAAGAGCTAACCCCCGGACCGGCCCATGACAATAGACCCCGAAAACGACCCTCTGGCGGCGATCCCGGCCGCGGGCAAGATTCTCGGCCTCGATCTGGGCACCAAGACCATCGGCGTCGCCATTTCCGATGGCATGCGCTACTCGGCCACTCCGCTCGAAACCATCAAGCGCACCAAGTTCACCCAGGATGCCGAGCGCATCATCGAACTGATCGCCGAGAACCAGGTCGTGGCCATCCTGCTCGGCCTGCCGCTGAACATGGACGGCACGGAAGGACCACGCGTCCAGTCGACCCGCGCCTTTGCCCGCAACCTGTCTCCCAAGATCAACCTGCCCATCGCCTTCTGGGACGAGCGCCTCTCGACCTCCGCCGTCACGCGCATGATGATCGAGGCCGACATGCGGCGCGATCGTCGTGCCGAGGTCGTCGATAAGCTGGCCGCCAGCTATATCCTGCAAGGCGCGCTGGACCGGCTACGATCGCGCTAGCCCGCCCGGCGCAGGCTTGCCGGCGTTGTGCCGAAAGTTTGCTTGAAGGCCCGACCGAAGGCCGCCTCCGACCGGTAGCCCGCTTTCCGCGCAATCTGGCCGATCGCATCACGTCCCGCCACAATGGCCATGCGGGCCTTCTGCATCCGCCATTCGCCGAGATAGCGCATGGCCGGAACCCCAACCATGTCGCTAAATCGGGCCGCAAAGCCCGAGCGCGACATGCCGGCCAGTCGCGCCAGCCCCTCCAGCGTCCAGTCCTCGCCGGGCGCCCTGTGAATGGCAGCGAGAGCCCTGCCCATCTGCGGGTCGCGCAATGCCGCAAGCCAACCCGTCTGAGCTTCCTCGGCCGTATCGAGCCAGTTGCGGATGGCCTGAATGATGAGGATATCGGCCAGCCGGGTAATCACCGTCTCGCCGCCTGGCCGCAGCGTCGCGGCCTCGTGCGATATGAGATCGAGCGTGCTGTGCAGCCAGGTTTCGGCCGCATCGTTCCAGCGCTCCACGATCAGCACTTCGGGCAGCAATTCGATGAGGCGTCTCGCCGGCACATCGTCGAACGACACCACACCCGTCATCGCCTGCGTGACCGGGCCCGGTCCGGCAATCTCCATCATCTCGTAGCGTTCACTGACCTTGGTGGCCGGCAGGTCGAACAGCGGTACCGCCTGCCCGTTGGCGGCACTCACCAGCTCGACGGGTGTGCCCTGCGGCAACACCACCATGCTGCCTTCGCGCACCAATACCGGCTCGCGTCCGGCCAGCCGCATCCAGCCCGAGCCGGCCATGATGACGATGAACAGCATCGAACGATCCATCTGCGGCAAGGCCACGCCCCACGGCGCGCCGAGTGTCGCCCGGCAATAGAGTGTGCCGTTGAGCTTGAGCATGTGCAGGACATCGCCCAGCGGATCCACGGCATCGGGCGGATGGAAGTGCATGTCGGTCATGGCATCGCGCCTTTCTCTGGGCACGCTTTGGACGATCTGCATAGATATCTGGCAATTGTGCGATGGAAAGTCCAGAGAACCGACCTAATTTCCCATCTGCAATCACAACGGGAGACTTTCATGACCACCACCGCACCCATTCTCGTCATCGGCGCCACCGGCAAGGTCGGCCGTCGCGTCGTCGCCGGCCTTCAGTCCATCGGCGGAGACGTCCGCATCGGCAGCCGCCACGCTGCCCTGCCGTTCGACTGGCAGGACAGGTCCAACTGGGCGGAGCATTTCGTAGGCATCGATACGGCCTATGTCGCCTACTACCCCGATCTCGCCGCCCCCCAGGGCGTCGACGACATTGCAGCCCTGGCCAGCGTTGCCAAGGCGGCTGGCGTGCGGCGCATGGTCCTGCTGTCGGGACGCGGCGAATCCGGCGCCGAACGGGCCGAACAGGCCTTGCGCGATAGCGGCCTCGGCTACACGATCCTGCGCGCCGCCTGGTTCAACCAGAATTTTTCTGAAGGCCACCTGCAGCCGTCAGTCATGGGCGGCATTGTCGCCATGCCCGCCGGCCAGAGGCTTGAGCCCTTCATTGATGTCGACGACATCGCAGAGGTTGCCGTCGCCGCTCTCACCGATGATCGTCACAATAATCAGCTCTATGTACTGACCGGCCCGCGCCTGCTGACATTTGGCGATGCGGTGGCAGCCATCAACGCCGCCTCCGGCTTGTCGGTGACCTACATGCCGGTCTCGCTCGAAGATTTCCATGCCGGCATCTCCGCCGAGTTTGGCACCGACGTCGCGGACCTGTTGACCAGTGTCTGCGCGGAAACCTTTGACGGTCGCAACGAAAGCATTGGCGACGGCGTGCAGCGCGCGCTCGGCCGCGCCCCGCGTGACTTTGCCGACTTCTGCCGCCTTGCCGCCCAGTCGGGCGCTTGGCGCCAAGCCGCGTAGTTCAGCATGTGGCCACTGCGCCTCCTGCTCGGCACCGGCGCGCTTGTCGCGCTGATGCTGGCCCTCGCCATCCTGTTTACGCCAACGGCCTTCTACGCCAGCTACGGCATCACGATCGGCAGTGACATCGCGCTGCTCAACGAGATGAAGGCGCCCGCCGGCGCCATCCTGCTTGCTGCCCTTGTCATGGCTGTGGGGCTCGTCGACCCGGCATGGCTCGGTCGCGCGCTGCTTGTCGGTGCCCTGCTCTATCTTGGCTTCGGTCTCGGGCGTGTCATTGCGCTCGCGTCCGACGGCCTGCCCCCGGCATCGCTGCTTGCAGCCATGGCCGTGGAACTGCTGCTCGGTCTGGGATTCTCCCTGGCACTTTGGTGGCAGCGGTCGAGATAATGTTGCGAAACGGCATGGGTGGGCTTGCCCCACCCTGCCCCCTCGGCTAGACCGCTGCAAATCGCAAGGGATGCGACATGCCGCAGCAAAACTCCGCCCGGTTCTCGGGCGACTTCCCCCCGTTCCAGCAGCGCCACCTGATTTCCATTGCTGATCTCCAGCAGCACGAAATCGTCGATCTCCTCGATCGCGCCGAACGGATGATCGAGATCTCCCGACAGGAGCGCAAGTCGCTCCCCACGCTGTCGGGCAAGACCCAGATCAACCTTTTCTTTGAGCCCTCGACCCGCACACAATCCTCATTCGAGATTGCCGGCAAGCGCCTCGGCGCCCTCGTGGTCAATATGTCGGTCAAGACCAGCTCGGTCTCCAAGGGTGAAACCCTTGTCGATACCGCCGCCACGCTCAACGCCATGCGCCCGGATGTGCTGATTGTCCGCCACTCGGCCGCTGGCGCCGTCGAACTCCTGAGCCAGAAGGTCGGCTGCTCCGTCGTGAATGCTGGCGACGGTGCCCACGAGCATCCTACCCAGGCCCTGCTCGACGCGCTGACCATCCGTAACCACAAGGGCACGCTTGCCGGTCTGACTGTCGCCATTTGCGGCGACATCGCCAATTCGCGCGTCGCCCGCTCCAACCTCTTGCTGCTCGGCGCGCTCAATGTCCGCACCCGCGTCATTGCCCCGCGCACCCTGCTGCCGGCCGGCATCGAAAACCTCGCCACCGAGGTCTTCACCGATATGGAGGAAGGTTTGAAGGGCGTCGACGTTGTCATGATGCTGCGCCTCCAGCACGAACGCGCCAACGGCAAGATGATTCCCTCGGTCCGCGAGTATTATCGCTTCTACGGCCTCGACGAACAGAAGCTGGCCTTCGCCAAGCCCGATGCCATCGTCATGCATCCCGGCCCCATGAACCGCGGCGTCGAGATCGATCCGGCCATTGCCGATGGCGAGCGCTCGGTCATCACCGACCAGGTCGAAATGGGCGTGGCCGTCCGCATGGCCGTGCTCGATGCCCTGCTGCCGGCGAGGAACACGCCATGACCCGTCCGCTCATCATCGACAATGCCCGCATCGTCGACCCGGCCTCCGACACCGATCAGCTCGGCGCTGTCCTGATCGAGGATGGTCGCATCAGCGATCTCGCCATCGGCGGTCCTGTTGGCGTTCCCGACGACGCGGAAGTCATCAATGCCGGCGGTCAGGTTCTCGCCCCAGGGCTCATCGACATGCGCGTCTTTGTCGGCGAGCCCGGCAAGGAATATCGCGAGACCCTGGCCTCGGCCGGAGCGGCCGCCGTGGCCGGAGGCGTCACCAGCTTCGTCATGATGCCCGATACGACACCGACCGTTGACGACGGCGCCCTGGTCGACTTCCTCATCCGCCGCGCCGAGGCCCAATCCGCGGCGCGCATTCTCCCCGCAGCGGCCATTACCAAGGGCCTCGCGGGCAAGGAGATCACCGAGTTCGGCCTCCTCAAGGAAGCCGGAGCGGTCTGCCTCACTGATGGGGCCCAGTCCATCCAGTCGAACGCGCTCTTGCGCAGCGCCATGGGCTACGCCGCCAATTTCGACATGCCCTTCGTCCATCACCTGGCCGATGCCAGCCTTGTCGGCGACGGAGTCATGAATGAAGGCCTTTTCGCCACCGTCCTAGGTCTCAAAGGCATTCCGCGCGAGGCCGAAACCATCCCGCTGGCGCGCGACCTGCAACTGGCCGCCCTGACGAAGGTCCGCTACCACGCCGCCCAAATTTCGGCCGCAGGTTCAGCAGCACTCATCGAGACGGCGAAGACACGCAACAAGGCGGTTACCGCTGGCATCTCGATCAACAATCTTTGCCTCAACGAAAACGACATCGGCCGCTACCGCACCTTCTTCAAGTTGTCGCCGCCCCTGCGGACCGAGGATGATCGCCAGGCCATGATCGAAGCGCTCAAGGCCGGCGTCATCGATACCATTCATTCCGACCACGATCCGCAGGATAGCGAGGTCAAGCGCCAGCCCTTTGCGGAAGCCTCCAATGGCGCCATTGGCCTTGAGACCTTGCTCGCCGCCGCGCTCCGCCTCGTCCATTCGGGCGACGTCGATCTCGTGACGATCCTGCGCGCCATGACCAGCCGCCCGGCCGAAGTCCTCGGACTCGAAAGCGGCCGCATCGCCAGGGGCGCACCGGCCGACGTGATCCTGATAGACCTCGACTATCCCTGGCAGGTCACCGAAAAAACCTTCCGCTCGCGCTCGCGCAATACCAGCTTCGAAGGCGCCCGCATGCAGGGCAAGGTCACCCGCACCCTCGTCGGTGGCAAGACCGTCTTCGTGCACGAGGACGCTGCGTGACCATTCCCTTCTTCGACGGCCACAACGACACGCTGCTGCGCCTTCTTGAACATGGGCGGCCTGACAAGCTCGACATGTTCATAGCGGGCACCCAGGACGGTCACATCGACCTTCCGCGCGCCATGTCGGCAGGCATGGTGGGCGGCTTCTTCGCCATGTTCCCGCCCCCGGTAAAGACCGATCTCGCAGCCGTGGCCGCCAGCCCCATGGGCGACGGGACACTGCCACCGGACCTTTCCATCGCCGACGCGCTGAAGTCCACAAACGGCATGGCCGCCCTGCTGCTCGGGCTCGAACGAGCGGGCGCCCTGGCCATCTGCCGCTCCGCCGCCGACATCCGCGCCGCAATAGCTGCCAACCGGCACGCGGCCATCTTCCATATCGAAGGCGCCGAGGCCATCGACACGGACTTCCAGTCCTTCGAACTCCTCTATGCTGCCGGCCTGAGGTCCATCGGCATCACCTGGAGCCGCGCCAATGCCTTCGGCACCGGCGTCCCGTTCCGCTTCCCCGGTGATCCCGACATCGGTCCGGGTCTCACCGAAGCCGGCAAGGAACTCGTCCGTCTCTGCGACGCGCGCGGGGTGATGATCGACCTCAGCCACCTCAACGCCGCCGGTTTTCGCGACGTCGCCGCAGTCTCGACCAGGCCGTTGGTCGCCACCCATTCCAACGTCCACGCCATCTGCCCCAGCACGCGCAATCTGGTGGATTGGCAGCTCGCCGCCATCCGCGAAAGCAGGGGTATTGTCGGTCTCAACTACGCCACCGGCTTCCTGCGCCCCGACGGCCGCTTCGACGCCGATACACCGATCGAGCTGATGGTCCGCCATGTCGATGCACTGGTCGAAGCCGTCGGCGAAGACGGCGTGGCCCTGGGCTCTGATTTCGACGGCGCCATGATGCCCGCCGCCATCGGCGACGTCACCGGCGTGCCCAAGCTCCTGCAAGCCCTGCTCGACAAGGGCTATGGAGAGCCTTTGGTCCGCAAGATCGCGCTGGACAACTGGCTCAGCCTCATCGAACGGACCATCGGCTAGTGGCTAGCCCAGATTCCCCATAGACCTCATCCTGAGCCTGTCGAAGGACGAGGTCGCGGTCACCGCGTCCTAGACCTCGTGGTTCGACAAGCTCACCGTGAGGTCCATGAAGCAAAGAGCCACGCCCTAGAACGGTGCGTCTTCGGCTTTCG
>CBFGPB010000064.1:0-11280 GCA_965650545.1 uncultured Devosia sp.
GGCTTGGCGCGATTGGTGGCGGGGGCGGCGATGGGGTCGTCGGGCCAGGGATGGCGCGGATAGCGGCCCTTCAAGTCCTTCTGCACATCCTTCCACGAGCCGCGCCAGAAGCCGGGCAGGTCGCGCGTGGTCTGGATGGGCCGATGGGCCGGGGAAAGCAGCACCAGCAGCAGCGGCAGCTTGCCATTGGCGACGGATGGGTGGCGGTCGAGGCCAAAGAGTTCCTGCACGCGCACTTCCAGCGCCGGGCCGTTTTCGGCTGCGTAGTCGATGGGCAGGTGGCTGCCCGAGGGGGCGTGGAAATGGCTAGGGAGGAGGCGATCGATCTCCTGCCGCCGCGCCCAGGGGAGGAGGGCGTCGAGGGCGGCGCCCAGATGTTCGGCCGTGATGGCGGCAAGGCGGGTTTCCCCGACGAGATGGGGGACAAGCCAGGCGGGGTCGACCGCAAGGGCGGTGTCGGAAAGGTCGGGCCAGTCATCGCCCAGGGTCTGGCGCAGGAAGGTGGCGCGGGCGCGCAGGGCCTTCTGGTCGCGGCTCCAGGGCAGGGTCTCGGGGCGTTTGAGGGCGGCCTCGGCCAGTAGTTTCGCGGCCGCTTCGAAATCGGTCACCGGGGCGGTGTCGTCTGCAAGGCGCAGGGCGTCGAGGCGGCGCTGGCGGCGGGCGCGGACGGACCCGGTGGCGGGATCGAAGGCAAGCGCGGTTTCGCTGGT
This sequence comes from uncultured Devosia sp., assembly GCA_965650545.1. Lineage (GTDB taxonomy): Bacteria > Pseudomonadota > Alphaproteobacteria > Rhizobiales > Devosiaceae > Devosia. The sequence goes on from CBFGPB010000064.1 coordinate 711, forward strand.
GATGTGGCCGGCGAACAGGGTTTCGAGCTCGGACGGGTCGAGGGCGGCGGCCGAGCGGATGCGGCCCTGCGTGGCGCTGCCGGTGACGTCGGCGACGACGAGGAAAGGCGCGCCGGCCAGGGCATGGGTTTCATCGATCTGCGCCTGGCGGCCATTGGCGAGGCGGAAGCGGCCGCGCGGGCCGGCGGGCTGAGCGACGCGATCGGGGAAGGCGCGGGCGAGGTGGTGGCCGGGTGAAAGGGTTTCGCCGGAACTGCCCCCGGCCAGTTTCGCCCAGCGAGCGGCCATGGCGCGGGTATCCTCGGCGCGGCGGGAGCGATCGGCGCGGAAGCGCTCGAGGCGGCGACCGAGATCGGTATCGTCGCCGCCGAGGCCGCGTTCGCCGATCAGGACGGCCAGTTCCGCAGCGGTGCGCGCGTCGCCATCCTCGGCGCCGGCCACGACCATATGGGCGAGGCGGGGATGCAGCGGCAGCTTGGCCAGAGCCTTGCCGGCGGGCGTCAGCATGCCGGAAGCATCGATGGCGTCCAGGCGGGTGAGCAGGGCCTTGGCTTCGGCCCAAGCGGGGGCGGGTGGCGGATCAAGGAAGCGAAGGGCTTTGGGATCGGTGACGCCCCAGGCGGCGAGGTCGAGGAGGAGACCCGAGAGGTCGGCGGCCAGAATTTCGGGCGTGTCGTAGGGTTCGAGTGCGGCGGTCTGGCCGGCATTCCAGAGGCGGATGCAGACGCCGGGACTGGTGCGGCCGGCGCGGCCGCGACGCTGGTCGGCTCCGGCGCGGGAGACACGGGTGGTCGCCAGAGTGGTCATGCCGGTCGAGGGCTCGTAGACGGGGACGCGGCGGAAGCCGGAGTCGATGACCATGCGCACGCCTTCGATGGTCAAAGAGGTTTCGGCAATCGAGGTGGCGAGCACGACCTTGCGGCGGCCAGCGGGGGCCGGCTGGATGGCGGCATCCTGCTCGGCGGGCGAGAGCTGGCCATAGAGGGGCGCGAGATCGGTATCGGGTGGCAGACGGGTGGCGAGGCGCTCGGCGACACGGGTAATTTCGCCCTGGCCGGGCAGGAAGACGAGGACCGAGCCTTCATGCTCGCGCAGGGCGCGGAGGGTGGCGGAGGCGACCTGGTCTTCGAGGCGCTGGAGCGGATCGGGCTCGGCATGCAGGGTCTCGACGGGGAAAGTGCGGCCCGGGCTGTCGATGACGGGCGCATCATCGAGGAGGCGGGCGACGGCGGCGCCGTCGATGGTGGCGGACATGACCAGCAGCCGGAGGTCGGGCCGCAAAGCGCGGGCGTCGAGAGTGAGGGCAAGGCCCAGATCGGCATCAAGGCTGCGTTCGTGGAATTCGTCGAAGATGACGGCGGCGACGCCCGAGAGCTCCGGATCGTCGAGCAGCATCCTTGTATAGACGCCCTCGGTGACGACTTCGATGCGGGTCTTGGCGGAGACCTTGCTTTCCATGCGCACGCGATAACCGACGGTCTGGCCGACATCTTCTCCCAGCAGCCGTGACATCTGCCGCGCGGCGGCGCGGGCGGCGAGGCGCCTTGGCTCCAGCATGATGATGCGGCCGTCGCCGCGCCAGGGGGCGTCGAGCAGGGCCAGCGGCGCCCGCGTGGTCTTGCCGGCGCCGGGCTGGGCGACAAGCACGGCGGCCGAGCCCTGTTCCAGCGCCGCATGCAGGGCGGGCAGGGCGGCGTCGATCGGCAGAGGCGGCAGGTTCAGCGGCATGATCCGGCGATAGCCTTGTTAACTCGCGGCGGCAAGGGGCGGGCATTTCAGGACTTGTTCACCGCAGCCGTACTGGGGAGTTCTCGCAGGCGCAATAAGCGGTTAGGCTGCGCCACCATCGAACCGAGCTGGCCGGAGCCGCCCATGCAACTGACCCGTATCGCCAATGACCAGATCACTGTCGACGTGGCGGCGCTGGGCGCGGAAATGCAGTCGATCCAGACGCGTGACGGGCGGCACTGGCTCTGGCATGGCGACGCGACTTATTGGACCGGCCGCTCACCCATTCTCTTTCCCATCGTGGGCAGGGCGCCCAATGACACGGTGAGCGTGGACGGTGAGCGCTATCAGATGAGCCAGCACGGTTTTGCGCGGCGTAGCAATTTCGAACTGGTGGTGGAGGAAAGCGACCGCTGCGTCTATCGGCTTATGGCCTCTGAGGCGAGCCGGGCGATGTTTCCGTTCGACTTCCAACTCGATGTCGAGCATCGGGTCGAGGGGCGCGCGGTGGTCGTGAGCGCCGAGGTCACAAATCGCGACCATCGCGTCATGCCATTCGGCATCGGTTTTCACCCGGCGTTTGCGTGGCCGCTGCCGGGCGCGGCGAGTCAGGCCCATGTGATCGATCTCGATGAAGGCGGCGCGCCGGCTCTGCATCGGCTTTCGGGTGGACTGGTCGAGCCGGAGGCCCTGCCCTCGCCCTTTCATGAGGGGCGGCTGGAGCTGGATCATAGTTTCTTTGTCCATGATGCCATGCTGTTTCCCCAGGGGGCGGGCGCGGGCCTCGTCTATGGCCCAGCGCAAGGACCGAGCGTGCATTTCACCTGGGAGAACCTGCCCAATTTCGCGCTCTGGTCCAAGCCGGGGGCCGGCTTCATCTGCCTCGAACCCTGGCATGGCACGGCTGCGGAAGTGGGCGGCTCGGAGGAGCTTTCCCAGCGGCCCTATTCGGTGATGCTGGGGCCGGGAGCCACGGCGCATTTCGGCTTCAAGGCGGAGCTCAGGGGGTAGGTCAAGGACGCTGAACAAGGCTCCGCCGTCACCCCACCCTCAGTCCCTCCCCCTCAAGGGGAGGGAGGCGATGAACAGAGTGTCCGGATTATTCCGCTGCCCCGCGCTCTTCAGCGATCATGTCCGGGCCGTTGGGATCGCCGGGGGCGGTTTCGACGCCGAGGTCCGGGAAGGCGGCGATGCGCTGGCCGCGGAAATCGGTGCGCAGCACGATGAGGCCACGTTCTTCGAACCAGGTGAGAAGACGCCGGGCGCGGCTTGATGAATGGGTGCCATAGAGGCGCGCCAGGGTCGCGTCGGAGGGGCAGGGGGCGCCGGTCAGGGCCGCCTGGGCGATGACGAGGAAGACGCCCTGCACGTCATCGGTGAGGGTTTCGGAAAGAGTCAGGGCCTGCTGCCAGCCATCGGAGGCGGCAATCTCTTCGTCCGGCGCGACGCGGGCGACGGCCAGCAGGCGCTTGAAGGCCGGCAAAGCCGGCGGTTCGCCCGGCACGCGGCGAATGCGGCAGCGGACAAGAAAATCCTGATAGAGCTGGGCCGTCGTGCGGAAGCCGGCATCGGGATCGCTCATCAATTCGGACATGACGGCGGCGATCATGGCCTCGCGCTCCGCAGCGTCGATCTCGGGGAAGAGCGAAACCGGCGCTTCCGGCGCTTCGGCGCGGGCCTTGGCGCGGGCTTCCGCGACCTGGGCGAGGAGTTCGTTGGTCGAGGGGGGCGGGGGCGGCGGGGGCCGGCGCACCACGGGGCGGGCGAGTTCCTCGGGGTCCTGGGTGAAGATGAGATCAGCCGCATCGGCGGGCGCTTCGGGCAGGGGCGTCAGCTTGGGGCTGGTCGAGCGGGCCGAGGTTTCCACCGGGCCGATGGTGATAGGCAGAGGGCGGCGGGAAATGGCGGGGCCGAGGGCGACGAAATGGCCGCGGGCGAGGTCGCGGAACTGTTCGGCCTGGCGCCGGTCCATGCCGAGGAGATCGGCGGCGCGGGCCATGTCGATATCGAGGAAGGTGCGGCCCATGAGGAAGTTTGAGGCTTCGGCCGCGACATTTTTGGCGAGCTTGGCGAGGCGCTGGGTGGCGATGACACCCGCCAGGCCCCGCTTGCGGCCGCGGCACATGAGATTGGTCATGGCGCCCAGCGAGAGTTTGCGGGCTTCATCCGAGACTTCGCCGGCGGCAGCGGGGGCGAAGAGCTGGGCCTCGTCGACGACGACGAGGACGGGATACCAGTAGTCGCGATCGGCATCGAACATGCCGCCGAGAAAGGCTGCGGCGGCGCGCATCTGCTGCTCGACATCGAGGCCCTCGAGGTTGAGGACGACCGAGACACGATGCTGGCGCACGCGTGCGGCGATGCGGGTCAGCTCTGCCTCGGTGCGTGTCGCATCGACCACGAGATGGCCATAACGATCTGAAAGCGTTACGAAATCGCCCTCGGGGTCGATGACGCATTGCTGCACCCAGGGGGCCGATTGCTCGAGCAGGCGGCGGAGCAGGTGCGACTTTCCGGACCCGGAATTGCCCTGGACCAGAAGGCGCGTGGCCAGCAATTCCTCAAGATCCATATGGGCGGCGCCGTCACTGCGGCTCTGTCCCATGTCGATGGCGACCTGCATCATCTCTCCGGCTGGATGCGTCACGTTTCCAGCGGAAGGCTGACGCACGGCATAGTTTGGTTGCCGAACGCTAGCACATGGGCGACCCGATTCGGAAAGTCAGCGAGGGTTTTGCAGAGTTCTGTGGAAGGCCCCCTCACGCGGGCTTGCGGGCGATGAGGAAGACGGCGGCGCTGGGATTGGGGCGCCAGTCGTGCTCGATGACAAAGCCGGCGCGGGTCATGGCCTGGCGCAACTGGTCGTGGCTCATGACATTGAGGACCGGCAGCAGGCCCAGCGCCTGACCCAGCGGAGCGATGACGCCGAACCAGCGCATGCTGTCGCCGATGCAGGCGGTGCTGGAGACAAAGCGCCCGCCGGGCTTGAGGATATCGAAGACCTTGGCGATGACGGCGTCCCTGTCCTTGAGCAGGTGCAGGATGGAGAGGCCGAGCACCATGTCATAGCTGGCCGTCGGGATGGCCATGCTGGTGATGTCGCCTTGCTCGAAGCTGACATTGGAGATGCCGGCCCTGGCCGCCCTGTCGCGGGCCTTGTCCAGCATGCGGGCGGAGAAGTCTATGGCACGGACCGAGCGCACATGGGGTGCATGGGTGATGGCCGTGCCGCCGGTGCCACAGCCAAATTCGAAGATATCCATGTCGGGGGTGAAATGTGCCTGCGTGCGCGCCAGCTTGATGCGATAGGCCTCTTCGTCGGCAATGGGCTGGGCGGCGTATTTGTCGGCCAGCCTGTCCCAGAAGGCGTGCTGTTCAGCCATGGCGAGATCCTGCAGGGTCGATCACAAGTGCAAGTCTAGCCAAGCGCGCACGAAAACAAAATTGCAGAATTTGGCAGAAGACCTATACATAAGCGCATGAATGACAAGCCCCACACAATGCCGGACTGGAACCAGATGCGCGCCCTCTTGGCGACGGTTGAGGCCGGTTCGCTCTCGGCGGCGGCCAAGCGCCTGGGACTGACGCAGCCGACGCTGGGACGGCAGGTGGCGGCGCTGGAGGAGAGCCTGGGCCTCGCCATCTTCGAGCGGGTGGGACGGAGCCTGGTGCTGACGGAAGCCGGGCAGCAATTGGTCGCCGACCTCAAGGACATGGGCGCGGCGGCCCAACGGGTGGCGCTTTCGGCCGCAGCGCAATCGCAATCGGTAGAAGGCGTGGTGCGGATCACCACGGCGGACATCTATGCCGGTCATGTCCTGCCGCCGTTGATGGAACAGATCCGGCGCGAAGCGCCGGGGATCAGGCTGGAAGTGCTGGCGACTGGGTCGATCAGCGACCTGTTGCGGCGGGAGGCCGATATCGCCATCCGCCACGTGCGGCCGGACCAGGATGGCCTCATCGCCAAGCGCTGCAAGGATACCAAGGCGCATATCTATGGCACGCCGGACCTTCTGGAGCGGATGGGGCGGCCCACCACCGGCGAGGCGCTGGCGCGGGGGGTGTTTGTCGGCGCCATGCAGGGTAATGACGACTTCATCGCCCAAATGGTGGCTCGCGGCGTGCCGCTCAGCGCCGCCAATTTCCCCTTTGCCACGCAGAGCGGCATGACCGGCTGGGAATGGGTGCGCAAGGGTATGTGCCTGGGCGGCATGGTCGAGGCGGTGGCGAAGCTGACGCCGGAAGTCGTGGTGGCGGTTCCGCACATCGAGCCGATTTCGGTGCCGGTGTGGCTGGTCACGCATCGGGAATTGCATACGAGCCGCAGGATCCGGCTGGTGTTTGATATGCTGGTGGCGTTCTTCTCGTGAGATTGGGCACTGGGCAACGCCATCCACGGAGCCGCCCTCGGACTCGATCCGAGGGCCAGCATAGACATTTGCGCTGTTGGAAGTGGCCCTCGGGTCAGGCCCGAGGGCGGCGCTGTGTTTATGTCCCGCCTTGAGGACTACAAATCCCTGAGCAGCAAGGCCGGGCGGGTGGAGACGGCGCGCCAGATGGTCATGGCGCCGAGGATGGCGGTGATGGCGACGGCGATGGACAGGACGACGAGGATGATGTCGAGCCTGACCGTGAACTGAACGGCCAGCATGATGCCGCTGACGACGCGGCCGAGGCCGAGGCCGAGCGCAAAGGCGGGCAGGGCGGCAAGGATGGCCAGTAGCAGGTATTGCAAGGCGGCTGTGGCGATGAGCTCGCCGCGGGTGGCGCCCAGGACCTTGGTGATGACAGCATCGGCCTCGCGCTGGCGGCGGCCGGTGGCGAGACTGCCGATGAGGACAAGAAGGCCATTGCCGACCGCAAGGCCGCCAACGAGGCTCGCCGCGAAGGAGAGCTGGCCGAGGGCGTCGGTCACCTGCTTGAGGGTATCGCCGACGGAGATGAAGCGGATGTCGGGCAGTTCGGAGGCCAGCAGGCGGGTGACGGCCTCTTCCTCTCCGGGTGCCGCGGTCACGGCGGCGAACAGCGTCGTGGGATAATTGTCGAGCACGCCGGGCGAGAAGGTGGCGAGGAAGTCGATGCCGCCCTGCCAGGAATAGTCGCGGAAGCTCGATATGGTCGCGGTGACCGGTTCGCCAAATATGGAGAAGGTCAGCGTGTCCCCCAGTTCGACGCCGAGGCCGTGGCGCAGGCTTTGATGCAGGCTCACGAGGGCCGGGCCGGTGTGGTCGGGGCTCCACCATTCCCCATCGGTGATGCGGGAAGTCGTGGGCATATGGGTGCGGAAGGTGAGCGGCACTTCGCCGGCAAGGAGGAAGGTGGCTTCCGGACCGCGGGTGACGAGATCTGCGGCGGGCGTGCCGTTCACGTCGACAAGGGCACCGCGCAGCATCGGGGTCGAAACGAAGCGGGTAAAGCCGTTGCCGCCAGCGGCCAGGGTTTCGAGCTGCACGACCTCGTCGGGGAAGAGATCGGACCCGACCAGGGTCGGCGCGTCGAAGGCGGAAGCGCCCAGGAATTCCTGCTGCAGGTTGGTCTGCATGACGAGGACGATGATCAGCATGGCCAGCGCCATGCCGGCCGAGACGGCGACGGTAGCGGCATTCTGCCCGGCGGCGGCGATATTGCGGATGGCGTGGCGCCAGATGCGCGGCCCGGTCTCGGGCAGGCGGGCAATGCCCATCTGCGCGAGGCGAATGAAGAGCTGGAACAGCACCGCGCCCACCGCACTGGCAAGGCCGAAGGCGGCGACCAAAGCCGGGTCGCCGGTCATGGCCCAGGCGAGGAAGAAGAAGGCGGCAATGGCGAGGACCAGCGGCAGTATCTGCCAGGAGAAGAGGAGGCCGCGCCAATCCACCGGGGGCGCGTCGAGGCCCTTGGAGCGGAAGAGGAGGACCGGCCGGATGGTCTGGGCCTGTTGCAGCGGCAGGTAGGCAAAGGCAAAGGCGGTGACGAGGCCCGTGCCGGCAGCAATGGCCAGGGGCTGGAGGTGGATGGCCGGGGCGAGGGGAATCCCCACCGCGGCGCCGATGGAGGGCAGGATGAACCAGGCGACGCTGGCGCCGGCGATGAGGCCAATGACCACGCCTACCAAAGCCAGCGCCGCGACCTGGGCGAGGAAATGGATGAAGACGCGCCCACGGCCGGCGCCGATGGAGCGCAGCACGGCGATAACGCCCGAACGCTCGGCAATATAGGCACGCATGCCGGTCCAGACGGAGACGCCGCCGATCAGCAGCGAGCCGAGGCCGACAATGACGAGGAAGCGCATGAAGAGATCGTAGTAGCGCACCATCTGGCCAAGCCCCTCGCGGGCCGACCGCACGGTCCAGCCTTTGCTGCCGAACTGCTCGATGGCGGAGGCGAGGCCCGCCTCGATATTGCGGTCGGTGAGGAGGAGCTTGTAACGATACCAGGTGCCGAGGCCTGGGAGCGGCGAGGTACGGTCGCTGACGACGCCGAAGCCGTCGGCGGTGATCAGGGTCGGCAAGCCGAGGCGGAAGCCGCGGACCGGGCCGTCCGGCAGCTGGGTGAGGGTGCCGCGTACGGTAAATTCGGTGCCGCCCAGGCTGAAACCGTCGCCAATGCCGATGCCGAGCTGGTCGAGCATGATGCCATCGACCAGGGCGCCGGGCCGGTCAAACTCATCGGGCGCCAGCAGGGTGGCGAGATCGGTGCCGGGCGCGACTTGCGGGCTGCCGACGGTTCCGAGCAGGGGATAGCCATCGCCCACGGCGCTGACATCGGCAAAGGCCTGATCGGTGAAGGTTTCGGCGCGCAGATTGGTGTCGATGGTGGAGACGAGCTGGCCCATGGCCTGCATGGCGGCCAGTTCCTCGGGCGTGGCGAGGCGGTCGGCGCGCGAGAGCTCGATATCGCCGCCCATGATCTCGGCGGCACCTACTTCGACGGCGCGGGTAATGCTGGTGCCGACGGAATTGACGCCAGCGATGAGCGCGGTGCCCACGGCGAGACAGACGACCAGGAGCAGGAAGCGCCGCAGGTCGCCCCGCATGTCCAGAAGGCCAATGCGGATCGAAGGCCAGAAGGTGCGCATCTAACGGGCGACCTTCATCTTGGGCTTGGTGGTCTCGGTGAGCTGCCCCTGGGTCATGGTGAAGACGCGGTCGGCGCGATCGGCCAAAGCCGGGTCGTGGGTGATGAGCACGACAGCGGTATTGTTGCGGCGGGCCAGGTCGAACATCAGGTCCACGACGATGGCGCCGGTCTTCTGGTCGAGGTTGCCGGTGGGTTCGTCGGCCAGCAGCAAGGGCAGGTTGGCAACGGTGGCGCGGGCAAGGCCGACGCGCTGCTGCTCACCGCCGGAAAGAGCGGTGGGCCGATGGTCGAGGCGGCTGCCGAGGCCGACAGCAGCCAGGGCCGCGGCGGCCTGTTCTCGAATGGCGGCGCGCGACAGGCCGGGCTCGGCGATTTCGAGCGCGAGGCCGACATTGTCGAGCGCCGTCAGCGAGGGAATGAGGTGGAAGGACTGGAAGACGATGCCCAGCGTGTGGCGGCGGAAGCGCGCCAGTTCGTCCTCGTTCATGGCGCCCAGTTCGCTGCCATTGACATGGACCGTGCCACCCGTGGCCTTTTCGAGGCCGGCCAAGAGCATCAGCAGCGAGGTCTTGCCGCTGCCCGAGGGGCCGACAATGGCGACCACTTCGGCCGGGGCGACCTGGAGGGAGACCTTGCGCAGGATGTGCAGGGGTTTGCCGGCGATCTCAAGGCTGTAGTCGACATCGCGCGCATCAATGATCGGTCCGGACGTCATGACCGCATATTCCCCCCTCAAATGCCAGCCGGCACACTTGCGCCTTTGCGGGCTTGTTTGCCCAATAGTGGGCGGTGATTCGTCACAATACCGTCAACCGCTGCATGAATTTATTAGCAGCGGTGGTATAGTGTTGGCACACAAATACGGCGGGCGCCCACAGAAGGGGGATAATGTGAAGAACTGGCTGCGGGCCGCATTGGTCACAATGGCACTTGCGACACCGATGGTGATTCCGACTTCCGTCCAGGCCAGCGCCGGCGAACTCGACCTGCTCACCTCATATATCGGGGACTGGCGCGGCGAAGGCGCGCTTGTGGGTGGAGACGAGCCCGAGCCGTTCCGCTGCCGCCTGGGGGTGTCGCAGGGCAACCAGCTCAAGATCAACTATACCGGCCGTTGCACGCTGGTGAATGCCACCCTCTCGATTTCGGGCACCATTGCCTACAACAATGCCGAGCGCCGCTTCGAGGCGGCCATGAGCTCCAATGCCGGCTATACGGGCCTGGCCATAGGCCGGCAGTCGGGCGACCGGATCAGCTTCGACCTCAGGGAGCAGGCCAAGGACCGGGCCGGCAGCGACGTGCGCATCGGCGCCCGCATCCTGCTCGTGGGCGACAGCATCACCGTCGATTTCGAGGTCGAATTCAACAATTCGGGCGAAGTGCTGACGGCGACGGTGCCATTCAGCCGGTAGGGAGTTTCTCCGCAGGCGCTGATATTCCACCCGACCTGCGCTAGGGCCTTGCGGCCCAGCTTCGGTACCAGCCATTCGCGCGTAGCGCTGATGGCCTTCTTGACTGATGCGGCTCCGCTGGAGCCGCACCTTCGCTGAGCGAACCGTCTGCGAAGCCCCACAAGGGGGAGGGAGACGATGAACACTGGGGCCGGGACCTGTGCCTCCCTCCCCTTGATGGGCAGGGAATGAGGGTGGGGTGACTGCTCGAGTCTGCTCTGCCCTAGAGCTTCACCAGTGTCTTCACGTCGACCGGCAGGCCCGTGGCAAAGCTCTTGTTGGCGGCGATGCCGGTGAGGATGGAGAGGGCGCCGTCGCGGTGGTTGGCGCCG
>CBFGPB010000065.1:0-11136 GCA_965650545.1 uncultured Devosia sp.
ATGGCGAAAAGCTCGCCAAGTCAAAAGGCTCGCAGAGCCTGCGGGACTTGCGGGCCGAGGGCTGGACGCCAGGGGATGTGCGAAGGGCTGTGGGGTTTTGATCTGGCTGGCCGCCGCTTTTTCCGCGCCCACGGAACTGTGGAATGGATCAGTCCTCGTGTCCAAAGCGGCCCTTATTTGTGTTTCCCGATCCGTCCCAGATGTGTGTCCTTGAACGATGTTTCGGACTTGAGGCCATAGCCGAAGAGGCGGTCGAAGCCGGAATGGGCAAGCCAGAGGGCGCCAAGTGCGACAAGGAGCGGCGCGGCCAGGAGACCGCCCAGGGCCATGAGCACGGCGCCGAAGGCATAAACATGGACGAGGTTATAGATCCGCGATCCCACGCGCGGACCGAGCCCATAGGCGAAGAAGCTTAAATCCGGGGCGAAGAAGAGGATCAGCGCCGCCCACCAGGGCAGGTCCGACCCGGAGAAGGCAAAGAGCACCAGCGCGGCACTTAAGACCAGCGCGCCTTCGGCGCGCTGCCAGATGATCACATCCGTCATTGTCATCTCCTTCAGGCCGCTTTCCGCGCCGGATATTTGGCTTCGACCAGGTCCGTCACCGTCGCCGCCACCGCCGTTTCGAAGGGGGTGGCAAAGCCGGGACCGAGCAGGGCATCGAAGCGCGGATCGACCAGCTCCATCTCGTTGAGCCAGAGATAGCGCATGCGATGGATGTCGCGCATCACCGGGTTTACGAGGCCAATGGCCTGCATCATCCACCAGGGGAAGGGTGCAACCCCCAGCCGCTGTCCCAGCGCGGACTGGATTGCGGCCATGAGCTGGCCGTGACTGACCCAGTGCCCGGCAAAGTGGAAAGTCTCGAACTTGGCGAACTCTTTGCGCTTTTCGCCAAGGACCGCGAAGGCGCGGGCGAGATCGGGCAGGTAGGCCCAGCTGTGGCGGGCTTCGAGGGCGCCCAAGTGATAGAGCCGCCCCTTGGCATAGTCCATGAGCATGGCGGCGCCATACCAATCGTCGTGATTGCCCGGACCAAAGAAGTCGCCGGCGCGCAGGATGATCACCTGGAAGCCCCTGCGGGCTGCGGCATCGCGCAGCATCTCTTCGAGCCGGATGCGGATTTCGCCGCGCGGCTTTTCCCCACTCTGGCGCAGGCCGGGCGCAATGGTCCGGTCCGCGGCGCGATAATTGTAGATCGTGCCGGGAAAGAGCAGCGTCTTCCCGGTGCCGGCCATGGCGTCGAGCACCACCTGCAATTGCGCTTCGGCGGCGCCATTGCCCCACTTGTCATAGCGCAAATGCAGGCCATGGACGACGACATCGGCGTCGCTAATCGCACCCTTGACCACATCGAGATCATTGGCATCGCCCTGGACAAAGGCCGCACCGGCGACGGGGCGCCGGTTGGCGCGTCCCAGACCCGTCACGTCCCAGCCGGCGTCGCGAAAGGCGATCATGGCCGCGTTGCCGATATGTCCATTGCTGCCCAGAACCGTCACTTTACCCTTGGTCATTGCTTTGCTCCTTGCTGTTGCTGGAGCTCAAGATCGCCGATACATTGATGAATATCGATTGGTAGAAATTCTGGATCGGACATTCAATAATGAATAGGGAGCCGGATTGGGCACTCTGGCGCAGCTTTGCTGCGGTGGTATCCGAGGGGTCGCTGTCGGGCGCGGCCCGCAGCCTCGGCCTCAGCCAGCCAACAGTGGGGCGGCATATCGAGACCCTGGAAGCGGACCTGGGCGTCGGCCTGTTCGAGCGGACGCTCACCGGCCTCAAGCCCGTGCCGATCGCCCTTCGGCTCTATGAACCGGTGCGCAGGGCCCAGTCGGCCCTGGCCGAGGCCGGCATTGTCGCAGCCGGGGCGCAAGACGAAGCGGGCGGCACGGTGCGGCTGACCGCCAGCACCATGATCTCCAACTATGTGCTGCCCGGCATCCTGGCCGGTGTTCGGACGCTGCATCCCCGCATTGCCCTCGAATCGGTGCCCTCGGACTCGCCCGAGAACCTCCTGATGCGCGAAGCCGACATTGCCATCCGCATGTTCCGACCCACCCAGCTCGAACTGGTCACACGCCATCTGGGCGACATTCCGCTGGTGCCGGCGGCGCATGAGGATTACGTGGCGCGGCGCGGCCTGCCCCGGACACTGGACGACCTATGGACCCATGACCTCCTGGGCTTCGACCGCTCCGACGCCATCATCGCCCATGCGCGGAAGCTCGGCTTTCCGCTCACCCGCGAGCAGTTCCCGCTGCGCTCGGACGACCAGACGCATTTGTGGGAATTGCTCAAGGCCGGGCTCGGCATCGGCTTTGCCCAGAAGAACCTGGTGCTGAAAACCCAGGGCCTCATCATCCTGCCGGTCGAACTGGCGATTCCGCCGCTGCCGGTCTGGCTGACCACGCACAGGGAATTGTTCACCTCGCACGCAATTCGTGCCATCTATGATGCTGTGGCGGATGGCCTCACCGCCTATATATCTGGCGATCCATTCGCCTCCTCCATCCGTTAAGGCTGACATGCAAACCCTGTTCAATATCGGCATCGCGCTGGCGCTGCTTTTCGTCCTGATCGTGCTTGGCATGGGCCTGTGGAACATGCTCAAGGCCGGGCCCGGCAATACCAGCCAGCGCCTGATGCGCCTGCGCGTCATCGGCCAGGCCGTTGCTCTGGCGCTGCTGCTGGGCGCCCTGTTCCTCTTCGGCCGCGGCCAGGGCTGAGCCCGGCCAATCGACCAACTCACCAAACCGGGGGCGGCCTATGGTGAAACTTAACCAGATCTACACGCGCACCGGCGACGGCGGCACGACCGGCCTCGTGCGCGGACCGCGCCGGGCCAAGCATGACCTGCGCATCGAGGCCTATGGGACCACCGAGGAGGCCAATGCCTTTATCGGCCATGCGCGTCTTTCCAGCACGGCCCAGCCGCGCATCGACAGCGTTTTGGCGCGCGTCCAGAACGACCTCTTCGATGTCGGCTCTGACCTGGCGACGCCCGGCGCCGACGACCCCAATGCCGATTATCCCAGCCTCCGCGTCCGCCCGGTGCAGACGGAGTGGCTGGAAAAACAGATCGACCATTTCAATGCTGACCTGGCGCCCCTGACCAGTTTCATCCTGCCCGGCGGCACGCCGCTGTCTGCGGCCCTCCACATTGCCCGCACGGTGACCCGCCGGGCGGAGCGGCTGGTAGCGGCGCTGATCGAGGCCGAACCGGACACGAGCCCGGAAACCCTGCGCTACCTCAACCGCCTCTCGGACCTGCTCTTCGTGCTCGGCCGCGTCGCCAATGCCGGGGGCAGCAAGGATATCTTGTGGGTTCCGGGCAATTATGGTGATGTCAAAAAAGGCGAGTAGATCGGCCTCAATCAAGCCGGACGCGCGGCAGGGGTAAAAACAAGAAATGTTCCTGCCGCTGCATGACGCCAATCCGATCCGCCATGTGGACTTCCCCTTCGTCAATTACGGGCTGATCGGGATCACCATACTGGTCTTTGCGGTGCAGGCGGCGCTGCCGCCGGCCGCCTTCGACGCGGCGACCATCAATTTCGGCATGATCCCCATCGTGGTGCGCGACCTCTACCCGCAGCCGGTGGCCTGGCTGCCGGACTGGGCGAACCTGGTCACCTATGCCTTCCTCCATGCCGACTGGATGCACCTCCTCACCAACATGCTGTTCCTCTGGGTGTTCGGGGACAATATCGAGGATGCGCTGGGGCATGTGAAATACCTCGTCTTCTACCTCGCCTGCGCCGCGCTGGCGGCCCTGGCGCATCTCGTCTTCAACCTGATGGGCAATGGCCCGCTGATCGGCGCTTCGGGCGCCGTAGCGGGGGTCATGGGCGCCTATATCGTGCTCTTTCCGCATGCCCGGGTCTTCGTTCTGGCGCGCATCGTCTGGCTGATCCCCCTGCCCGTTCCGGCCTTCTGGATGCTCGGCTTCTGGATCGCCACCCAGCTCTTCTATGTGGTCATCGGCTCGGAGGAGCCGGTGGCCTGGTGGGCGCATCTGGGCGGCTTTGCCGCCGGTCTGGTGCTGGCGCCGCTGATGAAGCGCCGCGGGGTGGCACTCTGGGGCGGACGCTAACCCTTGCCTTTGCCTAAAATTTTGCCGATCGGGCAACAGGGTGTTAACCCGGCTTAACTAGGATGAGCGAACCCTTAATCCGTCCCGGACCCCGGAATGAACACGGACCTCTCGACCAATTTGCTGACCGCGCAGACGGCGATGACGCAGAATTCGGTGCAGATTGCCGTGTTCAAGAAGGCGCATGAGATGGAATCCAACTTGCTCAATGCGCTGATGCAGACCGCCCTGACCCCGCCGCCGGCCCCGCCCGGCCAGGGTCTCAAGGTCGACAAGCAGGCCTGAGGCGCGCCATGGGCTCCGCAATCGGCATAGCCCCATCGGTGATGATCAACCGCATCGTGCACCAGAACGGCGCGCCCCAGGGCGGGCACCTCCTCGAAGTCGCGCGCCTGCGTGCCGAGATGATGCAGGCCCAGGCCGAGAATGCCGCCTCGCCCGTGCCGACCACCAAGCCGGTGGACGCACCGCTCAATGGCGCCGAAGTGGATCTGCTGATCTAGGCTTCTGACGCTCGTGCACCCACGGTGCCGCCCTCGGGCCTGACCCGAGGGCCGCTGCCCTCAAGCAGAATGTGCCTATTCGGACTGGTCCTCGGGTCAGGCCCGAGGACGGCATCGTGGATGGAAACTATCCCCTCAACCCGATCAGCGCTTCGATGACAGCCTTGCCGTCGGGACTGTGCCATTCGGCCGGGCCCTGCAGCACGGCCAGTTCACAGCCCTCCGGATCGAGCAGGAGGGTTGCCGGCAGGCCGATGGCCACGGCTTCGCGCTTCAACCGCTCGAAGGCGGCGAAGGTGTTGTCGGCATAGAGCGGCAGGTTTTCGAACTGGCCCTCGTCGAGGAAGGCTTTCGCCTTTTCGAGGCCGCCTTCGCCGATATCGAGATTGATCGGCAGGACCATGAACTTGTCCGAATTGTACTCGGTGGCAATCGCGTCGAGCGCCGGCATTTCCTCGCGGCAGGGCACGCACCAGCTCGCCCAGAAATTGACGAGGAGGAACTTGCCGGCGAAGTCGGCGACGCTCATCTCCGTGCCCGCTTCGTCCTTGAATGCCATGTCGGCATAGCCGCGGCCTTCGCCGGTCGCATTGAGCGCGGCCAGTTCGCCAGTGGCCGCCGCATCAACGATCTGCGCCTGCGCCGGCTGCGCGGCGCATTCATTGGCCGAGCCGGCATTGCCCAGCACCAGCCATGCCGCTATAGACCCTGCAACAACGACGACCCCTGCTGCCACGGGCACGGCCCAGGCAGGAACGGATCGGGGTCCTTTTGAGCGGGTAGTTTCCATGGTGTCTCCGTCGGACAAGGCTCTGAGCAACAAGATGTGGGGCGGCCGCTTTGCCGAGGCGCCCGATGCCATCATGGAGGAAATCAACGCCTCCATCGGCTTCGACCAGCGCCTCTACCGCCAGGATATTGCCGGATCGAAGGCCCATGCGACAATGCTCGAAGCCACGGGCATTTTGACGCGAGAGGACCGCGACGCCATCCTCAGCGGTCTAGACGAGGTACTGGCCGAAATCGAGGGCGGGCAGTTCAAATTCTCGCGGGCACTCGAAGACATTCATATGAATGTCGAAAGCCGGCTGCGCGAGAAGATCGGCGACGCCGCGGGGCGCCTCCACACCGCCCGCTCGCGCAATGACCAGGTGGCCACCGATTTCCGCCTCTATGTGCGCGACACCATCGACACGCTGCTGGGCCAGATCAAGGGTCTGCAGCTGGCGCTTGTGCTCCGCGCCGAGGAAGAGGCCGAAACCATCCTGCCCGGCTTCACGCATTTGCAGAACGCCCAGCCGGTGACCTTCGGCCACCACCTGCTGGCCTATGTGGAAATGCTTGGCCGCGATGCCGGACGGCTGGAAGACGCGCGCAAGCGCCTCAACGAAAACCCGCTGGGCTCGGCGGCCCTTGCTGGCACGCCCTACCCGATCGACCGCGACATGACGGCCAAGACCCTGGGCTTTGATCGGCCGACCGCCAATTCGCTCGACGCCGTGTCGGACCGCGACTTCATCCTCGAGACGCTGGCCGCGGCCTCGATCTGCGCCATGCATCTGTCGCGCTTTGCCGAGGAAATGGTGATCTGGTCCTCGGCCCAGTTCGGTTTCGTGAAGCTGAGCGACAAGTTCACCACCGGCTCCTCGATCATGCCGCAGAAGCGCAATCCGGATGCCGCCGAACTGGTCCGCGCCAAGATCGGCCGGATTCTCGGCGCGCTGACCTCGCTGCTCGTGGTCATGAAGGGCCTGCCGCTGGCCTATTCCAAGGACATGCAGGAAGACAAGGAAGTCGCCTTCGACGCGCTCGACGCGCTCTCCCTGTCGCTGGCCGCCATGACCGGCATGGTCAAGGACATGATGCCCAATCGCGAGCGCATGCATGCCTCGGCCTCGGCGGGCTTTTCGACCGCCACCGACGTCGCCGACTGGCTGGTGCGCGAGCTCAACATCCCCTTCCGCGACGCCCACCACATTACCGGCCAGGTCGTGTCGCTGGCCGAGCAGAAGGGCTGCGGGCTCGAAGGCCTCACCATCGAGGACTTCAAGCTCATCGATCACCGCATCGACAGCCGCATCCACAAGGTGCTCACCGTCGAAGCCTCGGTGGCCGCCCGCGCCTCCTATGGCGGCACGGCTCCGGCCAATGTCGTGGCCCAGGCGGCGCGCTGGAAGTCATTGCTGACCGGCGAGACCCACCAGCCCCGCGCCCTCAAGGCGAAGAAGCATGGCGGCCATGGCGACGGCGGTATTGCCTGATATCTGCGAATAAGCCACGATTTCCCCTCTCCCCTTGTGGGAGAAGGGAAGGGTCGGTTGAATGCCTAAGCTTCCGCGACCAATGCGCCTGACCGCGCGTCATGTCGCCTATCTCCAGCCACCTGAAACGGTCGAGGACTTGCCGCCGCCGCCCGAGGGCATGCGCGAGGCGACCCCGGATGACCACGCGGCCACCATTGCCCAGCTCTTCGACCGGCCGGACCAGCACGACGAGACCTGGGTCTTCGCCTATGGCTCGCTGATCTGGAAACCGGCCTGCGACTATGTCGAGGTGCGCACCGGCCTGCTGCATGGCTGGCACCGCGCCTTCTGCCTCGGGTGGAACACCCGCTTTCGTGGCAGCGAGGACAATCCGGGCCTGATGCTGGCGCTCGACCGGGGCGGCGCCTGCAAGGGCGCGCTCTATCGCCTGCCGCCCGACCGGCGCGATGCCTGCCTCATAAAGCTCTTCGAGCGGGAAATGGGCTGGCTGCCCACTGCCTTTCCACCCCGGTGGGTCAAGGTAAGGTCGGGCGAACGGACGGTGCGGGCGCTGACCTTCTGCATCGATCGCCTTTCCGGCCGCTATGTGTCCGGTCTCAGCGAAGCCGAGATCGCCGACGTGCTGGCCAAGGCCACCGGCACGCGCGGCTCCATGGCCGAATATCTCCACGCAACGGTCGACCATCTCGAGCAGATGGGCATCCATGATCCGCATCTGTGGCGCCTGCAGCATCTCGTCGCCGAGCGGATCGAAGCCGCTTATGAGGCGGATCGATAAACCTGGCTTTTGTTTTGCCTGCTCTTGGCTTAGGGAAAGGCCGCAACCAGCGGGGCAAAAATGGTCCACCACTTCCATCATCGCGACGGCGTGCTCTTTGCCGAGGACGTCAATCTCAACGATCTGGCGCGCGAAGTGGGGACGCCCTTCTACGTCTATTCCAGCGCCACGCTGCGCCGGCATGTGCGCGTCGTGCGCGAGGCCTTCGATGGGCTGGACCTGCTCATGGCCTATGCCATGAAGGCCAATTCCAACCAGGCCGTCTTGAGGCTCATGGCCTCGGAAGGTTGTGGCGCCGACGTGGTGTCGCTGGGCGAGCTGGAACGCGCTTTGGCCGCCGGTATCGCGCCGGAAAAGATCGTCTTCTCGGGCGTCGCCAAGACCGTCGCGGAAATGCGGCGCGGCCTCGAAGTGGGCATCAAGTGCTTCAACCTGGAAAGCGAGCCGGAGCTTGAGCGCCTCTCCATGGTGGCCGCCGATATGGGCAAGACCGCCCGCGTCTCGGTTCGCGTCAATCCCGATGTCGATGCCCGCACCCACGCCAAGATTTCGACCGGCAAGAGCGAGAACAAGTTCGGCATCCCGTTCAAGCGCGCCCGCGAGGTCTATGCCCGCATCGCTGCCCTGCCCAATGTCGAGGCGGTGGGCGTCGACATGCATATCGGCAGCCAGATCACCGATCTCGAACCCTTCGGCAATGCCTTCGGGCTGATGGCCGAACTGGTGCAGGCGCTGCGTGCCGATGGGCACCATATCCACCATGTCGATATCGGCGGGGGCCTCGGCATTCCCTATAATCACGACCAGGAGGCACCACCCCATCCCGAGGCTTACGCCGCCGTGGTGCGCGACAAGGTGGGGCAACTGGGCTGCTCGCTCGTCATCGAGCCAGGGCGCCTGCTGGTGGGCAATGCCGGGATCCTGGTCACCAAGGTCGAATATGTGAAGGAGGGCGAGGCCAATTTCATCATCGTCGATGCGGCGATGAATGACCTGATCCGCCCCACGCTCTACGAGGCCCATCACGATATCGAACTGGTCAACCAGTCCAACCTGCCTCCCATTACCGGCGACATTGTCGGCCCGGTCTGCGAGACCGGCGACTACCTCGCCAAGGGCCGCACCATTCCCGGCGTCAAGGAAGGCGACCTGCTCGCGGTGATCAGCGCGGGGGCCTATGGCGCGGTGATGGCATCCACCTACAATTCCCGGCCACTGGTGCCCGAAGTGCTGGTCGATGGCAGTCGCTGGCACGTCATCAGGCCACGCAAATCGCTGGAAGACCTGATCGCGCTCGATTCAGTGCCGGACTGGGTCTAGCTCGAGTTTGCAGCTCTGCGCCTCCCTCCCCTTGAGGGGGAGGGACCGAGGGTGGGGTGACAGGGCAGGGTATTGGAAATCACCCCACCCCAGCTTCGCTACGGCCAAAGCCTAGCTGCGCTACCCTCCCCCTCAAGGGGAGGGAGGGCAGGAACCGCCCTGATATGACAGGGCCTACTGCACGCCCCGCCGCGCCAGCGGCACCACTTCCACCGGAACCCCGTTCAACGCGTCGTCGACCTTGGCCAGCAGATCGGCCAGGGTGAAGGGCTTGGCAATGACGTCATAGATCAGGGCTTCGAGCCCATGCGCGCGCTCGCGCTGGTCGGCAAAGCCGGTCATCATCAGGATCGTCACTTCAGGGAAGCTCGCCCCCACCTGCAGGGCCAGGGCGATCCCGTCCATCACCGGCATCTTGATATCGGTGAGCAGGAGGTCGAAGCGGCCGCCTTCGGCCTCCATGGTCTCGGCGGCAAGACCCCCATCTTCCTCGGCGACGACCTCATGCCCCTTCATGGTGAGGGCAGAAACGACAAAGGCGCGGACGGACGGGTCGTCTTCGGCGACAAGGATACGGGCCATGGATGGGCTCCTAATGATGTTCGCCCGCAACCGGGGCCGGTGCATGGACCGGTTCGGCCGTGGGGGCATGATCTTGGGCGGCCGGAGCCGCATGCGTTTCGGCTTGCGGCGGCGCCTGCTCTGCGGCCGGTGCGGCCTGGCCCTTGCCGGTCTCGCCACTGCTTCCGCCCTGGCCGGCAAAGCTCAGGCGCACGCGCACAGCCTCGCTGGGAGGCAGGGACAGTCGCGTGTCGAAAGTCGCGCTTTCCCCCGCCATCAGGTCGCGCACACGCGGTGTGACGCTCCACTCATAGACGGCGTGCCCGGAAGTATCGAGCAGGCTGATGACGACCGGCGGCACCGGAACCGGCACCTTGGAACGGCCGACGATCTGGGCCGAGACACTGAGGACGTCATTGCCGCCCGAAAGCGTCTTGAGCGTCTCGAGATTGGTGAAGTCGAGGCCCACGACATTGACGCCGAGGCCGACGGCTTCGTAAAGCCCCGCCAGATCCGGATAGCGCTCGACGATGGGAACGCGGCCGAACCAGGCGCCGCCCACCAGCCCGACCAGAATCACCGCCCCGGCGAACCGGGCCGCCCGGCGCAGCCGCGCCAGCGGCAGGCTCGAGAACATCGCATTCTGGCGGCGGGCGAAGGCCATCTGGCGCTTCTTGAGTTCTGCGGGGTCGATACCGGGCAGCGCCTGCGCCGCCTCCGGCGCGGGCCTGGGTGCGGCGCCCCTCAAAGCGCCGTTCTGGGCGGCAACCGCACTCTCTTCGGCCGCCATGACTTCATCGAGTGCGTCCTCGGCCATGGCGTCGAAGACCTTGTCGGCCTGCATGCGGGCCGCATCGAGCCCGGTCCGGGGTGCCGGCGCATGCGACGCCTCCTGGGTCCAGGCCTTGTGGCAATGCGCGCACTGCACCTTGCGGCCGACCGAGCCGATGGCCTCATAGGTCACCTGGTACTTGGTCTGGCAATGCGGACAGGTGATGATCATCTATGGGCGCGTGCATTCCCGGAATGGTCGCCGACCCTATCCCCTTGCGGGTTAAAACTCCTCAAACCCCGTCCCGGACCGCACGATCCGATGGAATCGGATCGTGCGGCCCGTGTCTCTTGTGTCGCATCGGAACCGTCCGAAAGCCGCGCCACACTTTTCGGTCCGATGCTTTGACCAAAATTGTGCCGCTTTCCCCCGGCCTTTGACCGGGTCATGCCGCGGGGATGATGCGGCGCTGCTATGATGGCGGCGAAATTGATTCGCTTTGCGCTGCCGAATTGACCGGACGAGCTGGGAGCACCCGTTCTTGATCGAGTTTTCCGATGTGGGCCTGCGCTATGGCAATGGCCCCGAAATTCTCAAAGACCTGACCTTTTCGATCGAGCCGGGCTCGTTCCACTTTCTGACCGGCCCCTCCGGCGCCGGCAAGACGAGCCTCCTCCGCCTGCTGCTGCTCTCGACCAAGCCCTCGCGGGGCAAGGTCACCATGTTCGGCGAGGATGTGGGCAATCTCGATCAGGACAGTCTTTTGCAGATGCGCCGTCATATCGGCATCGTCTTCCAGGAATTCCGCCTGCTCGACCACCTGACGACCTTCGAGAATGTCGC
>CBFGPB010000066.1:0-11113 GCA_965650545.1 uncultured Devosia sp.
CGATGGACGAGGCGAGGTCGTGGCCCAGCGGCTTTTCGATGACGACGCGGGCGTCGCGGCGATAGACCTTGGTCTTGGCCAACTGCTCGGCGATGGGTTCGAAAAGGTCTGGTGCCACCGCGAGATAGAAGGCGCGGATGACCTTGGGGTCGTCGCGCAGGGCCTTCTTGAGGTCGCCCCAGCCCGCCTCGTTGGCCACGTCGTTGACGACATAGGAGAAGATGGACAGGAAACGCCTGGTGGTCTCGGCGTCCTGATATTCCTTCTCGACGAACTGAGCGACGGCATCGCTGGCGAGCTTCTGGAATTCGGCATCGCTGAGCTTGGAGCGCGAGACGCCGATAATGCGGCTCTGGGTGTCGAACTGCCCGTCCTTGAAGCGGTGGTAGAGCGCCGGGATCAGCTTGCGCTTGGTCAGGTCGCCGGTGGCGCCGAACACCACATAGTCAAAGGGCTGGACGGGGATAATGCGGCTGGACAAGAGCGAGGTCCCTCAGTTTGACGCGAAATTCTGCCGGGCGAGGATGACCGCGCCGTGCAGGGGTTCGTATTTGGGCAGGGCGACAAAGTCACCATAGTGTTGCTGCAGAATGGGGAAGAGACGCTGCCCCAGCCCACCGACAATGGCCATGACCCCGGCACCGTGGGATTTGAACCAGCGCACATAGGTGTCGATATAGCCCAGCTCGATATCGAGGAGCTTCCTGGCGACCGGATCGCCCTGCTCCAGGTAGTCGAACCAGAGGGGCATGAGCTTGCCGAATTCGCCCGGGGCGCGGCCGATGAGCGCGTCGTCGCAGCCCTCCGAACCGTCGCGGCTGAGGAGCTTCAAATCCATTTCCGTGGCGAAGGCCCAGGTCATGACGGCCTGGTTGGAACCACCCAGAGCGGCAATCACGGCACGGGTCAGAGGCGAAGCCTCCACCAGGCCGTCTTCGGCCTCGACCGAATAGCGGGCGAGTTCGCGCCCGAGAATGGCGCCGCTCATCTGGTCGCCGATATGGAAGCCCCAGCCACCGGCCTGATGGCGCTTGCCGCCGACAATGGACATGGCCGCGGACCCGGTGCCGATGATGACCACGCCACCCTCGCCGCCGCCCAGCGCGCCGGCATGGGCGATGTCGATGTCGTCATAGACCTTGACGCCGGCGAAGGGCCAGGGACGCGCCGCAAAGGCATCACGGGCCGAATCCATGCGGCCGCCGGCCATGCCGAAACAGGCATAGGTATTGGCGGCTTCCGCGTAGTCGATGCCGGCAGCCTTGAACACGTCGCGGGCGCCATCGGTGATGGCCTTGTAGGCCGGGTCGCCGCCATCAATCTGCAGATTGGACCGGCCGTTCTTGACCTCCGCCAGCGTCTCGAGATTCTCGTTGGCCAGGCGCACGCGGCAATTGGTGCCACCACCATCAACGCCAAGGTAATATCGCGGCACGAAAGGCAACTCCGTCGATGGAGGGGAAACTGGAGAAGCAGGGACCTGCTTCGGTCTCCCAAACTAGGGGGTCATTTCGGCGCGGACCATAATGCGAAAGCCGCTAAGACGAAAGTAGTAGTCCCAAGAAAATGCAGGTGCCAAGCCCAAGCCCTGCATAGTGTGGCTGCGCTTGGCGGACAACTGAGGAACGGCTTGCCCCTGACCCTCGTTTGGGGCGAAGGTGTTGGCAATCAGACCGGGCCGTGGCTGGGCCCGACAGAGGATGCATCATGACGCGACATTGTCTTGTCCTGGGCGGCGCCCGCTCAGGCAAAACGGCCTTTGCCGAAAGGCTGGCCCTGCATGCCGGTTCCCGCCCCGCCTACCTGGCCACGGCGGAAATTCTCGACGGTGAAATGAAGGCGCGCGTGAGCAGCCACCAGGCCATTCGCGGCGACCGCTTCACGACGATCGAGGAGCCCACCGAGCTGTCGCGGGCCATCATCAAGGCGGGCACCAGTCACGATGTAATCCTGGTCGATTGCCTGACGCTGTGGATCACCAACCTGCTCGTCGCCAACGCGGATGTCGCCACGGCGGTGAGCGAACTCTGCGCCACGCTGGTGGAGTTCCGCGATGCCAAGGTCATTCTGGTCAGCAATGAAGTGGGGCTTGGCATCGTGCCCGACAATGCGATGGCTCGCACCTTCCGCGACCTGGCCGGATCGGCGCACCAGCGGCTGGGCGAAATATGCGAAGATGTCTACTTCGTGGCGGCAGGCCTGCCGCTGACATTGAAGGGAGACACGCCGGTTCTGGTCAGCTGAGCAGGACCATGACAGCGAGGACGGCGCTCAGCACCAGAAGCACATCCAGCGTACGCCGGTAGAGCAGGATCGCTCGCAGGATGTCGCTCGGTCCGAGACCGGCCCTGCCGTCGCCGAATGCGGGCAGGTCGACCAATTCACCATCATAGGAGCGTGGACCGCCCAGCTTGAACCCCAGCGCCCCGGCAAAAGCCGCCTCTGGCCAGCCGGCATTGGGCGATTCGTGCTTCTGGGCATCGCGACGCGCCGTGGCCCAGGCCTGACCCGGGCTGGCACCCGGCACGAAGAAGCAGGCGGCGGTGACAAGGATAGCGGAGAGGCGTGCCGGCACCCAGTTAAGCAGATCGTCGAGCTTGGCGGCGGCCCAGCCATAGTCGCGATAGCGGTCGTTGAGGTGGCCGATCATGCTGTCTGCGGTGTTAACCGCCTTGTAAAGCGCAATGCCCGGCAGGCCGAAAAGCACGAGGAACAGCCAGGGTGCGACGACGCCGTCCGAGGTGCTCTCGGCCAGAGTCTCGACGGCGGCGCGGGCCACGCCGGCCTCATCGAGCGCCTGCGGATCGCGGCCGACGACGTGGCTCACGGCCTCACGTCCTGCATCGAGCGAAGTGCGCAAAGCATCGGAGACGGCCGTGACGGCACGGCCCAGTTCCTTCTGCGCCAGGAAGGCCGTGGCCAGAAGCATTTCGATGAGCCAGCCCAAGGGGAGCCAGGAGAGCACGGTGCGAATGCCGACGGTAACGATCAGCACCGAGAGCAGCAGCAGGCCTAGGGCCACAATGCCGGCGAGGCGCCGTTGCGCCGGGGTGCGGGCGGGCGTGTTGAGGCGGGTTTCGCAAAAGCTGATCAGCTTGCCAAACCACATGACCGGGTGACCCACGGTGTCGACCAGCTTTTGCGGGTAGCCAAGCTGGCGTTCGAGGGCGAGCGCCAGGGGGGAAATCAGCGGGTCCACGGGTCAGGTCTCCAGCGTTGCGGCGAGGCCAAGAAGGCGGTCGATATCGATATGGGCCTCCAGATGGTTGGCAAGACCGTCCAGTGCAAGCTCGATTGCGGCTTCGAAGGCGAGATCGGGACTGGCGGCATTGCCCAGGAAGGCGCGGCGGAAGCCATCGGCGGAAAAGAGACCGTGGAGATAAGTGCCGATGACCCGGCCGTCGGCACTGATGGCGCCTTCTGGTTCATCGGCGACCTGGGCGAAGGGCCTCTGCGTGTCAGGACCGGAGGTGACACCCATATGCATGTGATAGCCGCTGAGGGCTTCGCCCGACGCCAGGTGAGTCGCGGTTTCAAGGCGCAACTGCTTGGTGGGGGCGAGGACGGTGTCAACATCGAGGAGGCCAAGGCCCTCGCTGGTGCCGGGCGGACCTTCAATGCCATCGGGATCGGCTATGGTCTTGCCCAGCATCTGATAGCCGCCGCAAATGCCGATAATGCGGGTGCCGGCACGGTGTTGAGCGCGGATATCGATGTCCCAGCCATTGGCATAGAGGGCGTCGAGATCGGATCGCGTGGCTTTTGACCCCGGCAGGAGGATCAGGTCGGCATGGCGCGGCAGGGCTTCACCCGGCCGCACGAGGGTGAGGCGGACGCCCGGCTCGGCCCGCAAAGGATCGAGATCGTCGAAATTGGCGATGCGCGGCAGGCGCGGCACGACAATGTGGAAGCTGCCCTGCCCGGTCGCAAGGCTTTCGAGGGCCAGCGCATCTTCGGCGGGGAGTTTTGCAGCATCGGCGAAATGCGGCACGGGGCCAAAACAGGGCAGGCCAGTGCGGGTTTCGAGGAAGGTCTTGCCGGAGGCGAAGAGCGCCGGATCGCCGAAGAAGCGGTTGATGAGACTGGCGCGAACCAGGGCTGCGTCCTCCGGATCGATGACCGCCATGGTGCCCACAATGGAGGCGATGACGCCGCCGCGGTGAATGTCGCCAATCAGCACAACGGGCACATTGGCGGCGCGGGCAAAGCCGAAATTGGCGATATCGCCGGATCTGAGATTGACCTCCGAAGCGCTGCCGGCGCCCTCGACGAGGACGATGTCGGCGGTGGCGGCCAGTTCATGAAAGGCATCCAGGACCTCTGGAAGCAGCTTTGCGCGATCGGCCCAGTACTGGCGCGCGGTGAGGCTGGCGCGGCGTTTTCCGCGCACCACGACCTGCGAACCGGTCTCGCCTTCGGGTTTCAAGAGCACCGGATTCATGGCCGTGACCGGATCGCGGCGGGCGGCGCGGGCTTGCAGGGCCTGGGCACGGCCGATCTCGCCGCCATCGGACGTGACGGCGGCGTTGTTGCTCATGTTCTGCGGTTTGAACGGTGCAACGGACAGGCCGCGATTGCTCAGGGCGCGGCAGAGGCCTGCGACAATTAGCGATTTGCCGACATCGGAGCCGGTGCCCATGAACATAAGGGATATTGTCATGGAGCACCCCGCCATTCGCGCAGAGCGCTCACGGCCTCCTTCCCTTCAATCGCGCCACCGGCGCGATTGACCCTCCGGGACGGCGCGGAGCCCATGAACATAAGCGTTTTGGTCATGGTGCCCTTATGCCGCAGCAATCACATGGGCGTAAGAGCCCATGACGCGGCCGAGTTGGCCGCCCATGGGCAATTGGCGGATGCCCTCGGCGTCGAGCGCCTCAAAGAGGGGCGGCAGGCCGGATTGCTTGGCCGAGGAATAATGAAATTCGTGTCCATGCAGGGCGGCGGGCCAGGGCAAGGCGCTTTCTTGCAGCAGGCGGCGATAGCCCAGAACGCGCTTGGGGCGATCAATGCGGGTCACCACAGGCAGCAGGCCGGACATGGCATGGCTGGCACCGTGCTTGTCGACCAGCGCTTCGCCCAGAGCCATGAAGCCCCCGCATTCGCCATAGATCAGCGCATTGCGGTCGCGGGCGGCCGCGAGACCGGCGTGGAAGGTTGTGGCGGCGGAGAGCGCCGGGCCGTGCAGTTCGGGATAGCCGCCGGGCAGGAAGACGGCGTCGGCATCCGGGGACGGCGCCTCGTTGGCGAGGGGGGAGAAGAAGTTCAGTTCCGCCCCGGCGGATCGCCAGCCATCGAGCAGGTGCGGATAGAGGAAGGCGAAGGCGGCGTCGCGGGCGATGGACATGCGTTGGCCGAGAGGCGGCAAGGCCTGCGGCAAGGCCTCGGCGGGGGAGACCGGGCTGGCAAAGGCCATGAGGGAATCAAGATCGATGAAATCGCCCACGGCCTCGGCGGCGGCATCAAGGAAAGACTCGAAGCCACTCATTTCGCCGGGCAGGACGAGACCAAGATGGCGCTCTGGGACGACCAGTTCAGTGCGTCGCGGAATGGCACCAAGGAGGGGAATGCCGGTTTGCGCGATAGCCGCGGCGAGCATGCGCTCGTGCCGGGCGCTGGCGACGCGATTGAGGATGACGCCGGCGATGCGGACGCCGGGGCGCCAATGGGCGAAGCCGGCGACCAATGGGGCGACAGACTGGCTCTGCCGGTCGGCATCGACGACGAAAATGACCGGCAGGCCGAGCGCTTCGGCCAGGTCGGCGGTGGAGCCCTGCCCGTCGGCAGCGGCATCGAACAGACCCATCACACCCTCGACAATGAAAGCGTCAGCGCCGGTGGCGTGCTGGGCGGCGAGAGAGCGCAACTGGTCGGGCTTCATTGCCCAAGGGTCAAGGTTGATCGCCTCGCGCCCGGCGGCAAGCCCGAGAAAGGTGGGGTCGATGTAATCGGGCCCAGTCTTTGCGGGGGCAAGCACCAGGCCGCGGCGACGCAGCGCCGCGAGAATACCGAGGGTGACGGTGGTCTTGCCCGAGCCCGAGCGGGGCGCGGCGATGACGAGGCCTCTAGCCAAAGACATGCCTCCTTGCCTCGGCGACATACCAATCGAGCTCGGCGCGATAGCGGGCGACGGGACCGAGAACGACGATGGCCGGCGTAGGCACATCGAGCGGGATGGTGGCCTTGCCCAGCGTGGTCTCCAGCACCGTCTGGGACGGACTGGCTGCATGCGAAACAAGGGTCAATGCTTCGTCCGGTGAGCGACCAGCGGCCAATAGCTGCGCCGCGATGGAGGGCAGGTGTTTGACCGCCATGAACATGACGATCACAGGGGCCGCCTTCGCGACGGCCGACCAGTCGATGGCGCCCGGCACGGTGCCGGTCTCGTCATGGCCGGTGAGGAAAAGCACGGCCTGGTTGGTGTCGCGGTGGGTGATGGGTAGGCCGGCATAGGCGAGGCCCCCGAGGCCCGAGGAAATGCCCGGCACGATGCGGAAAGGGATGCCGGCGCGGGCCAGTTCGCCGGCTTCCTCGCCACCCCGGCCGAACATGAAGGGATCGCCGCCCTTGAGGCGCAGAACGCGCTTGCTCTGCCGCGCCAGTTCAATGAGGCGGATGGTGATATCGGCCTGCTTGGGCGACGGCTTGCCGCCGCGCTTGCCGGCATGAATGCGCTCGATATGCACGGGTGCGAGGGCCAGGATATCGGGCGAGACCAGCGCGTCATGGACGATGACGTCGGCCTCGCCCAGCGCCTTGAAGGCAAGCAGCGTGAGGAGGCCCGGGCCGCCGGGGCCGGCGCCCACCAGCCAGACGGAGCCGGCCGTGAATGGTGGAAAATCGGCGTGAGCGAGCTGGGCGATATGCGGATCAACCATGGATGCGAGCCACCCCTTGAGCGGGACGACAGGGCCGGGCAGAGTGGGGCAAATCGATGGACGGCAAACTATGAAAATCCTGATCCTTGGGGGAACGGCCGAGGCGCGGCAACTGGCGAACCGGCTGGTGGCGCTTGGCCACGACGTCATCACGTCGCTGGCCGGACGGACGCAAGACCCCATTCTGCCCGAGGGGGGCATTCGCATGGGGCCATTCGGCGGCATTCCGGGGCTCTGCGCTTATCTGAGAGCGGCGAAGATGGACCGCCTGGTCGATGCAACCCATCCCTATGCGGGCCTGATCTCCATCAATGCCGTGGCCGCCGCCAAGGTCACCGGCGTCAAGCTGGTGCGCTACATGCGTCCGGAATGGGCGCCGAGCCCGGGCCAGAGCTGGACCCATGTCAGTTCGGTACAGGAGGCGGCGGACGCCCTGCCGGCCGGAGCCAATGTACTGCTGACGACGGGGCATACGGGACTCGAGACCTTTCTCGAGCGAAGCGATTGCCGGATCCATGTGCGGGTGATCGAGGCGCCGGACCTGGAGCTGCCGCGCCACGCGGAGCTGATCGTCAGCCGGCCGCCCTACGACCTGGACAGCGAAAAGGCGCTGATGCGGCGTCATGGCATCACCCATCTGGTCAGCAAGAATTCCGGCGGGGCACAGACGGAGGCCAAGCTGGAAGCAGCGCGGCAAATGGGGGTCGAAGTCATCATGATAGCCCGGCCCACCTATGGCCCAGCGCTGGAAGTGGCCAGTGTCGAAGAGGCGCTGGGGGCCCTGGAGCTCGAGGATGTTTCGGCCAAGGCATAGCGCGACAGGGCACAGGTGACATTACTCGAACGCCGCTTGGCCACGACCAGGGGTCCGAATGCGCGCGCCGCTGCCTCGGCGACCGACGCGACGCCAACGTGGTCGCGCACACGCTGGGACGGATTGGGCACCGGCTGATCGAGCTGCGCCAGGGACAGGGTGGCCAGCGGCAGGTCGAGCATGCGCGTGACCTGCAACAATTGCGCATGGTTCGACCGCGCATCGACCGTTACCAGGCCGACAAGGTCCGAGCGCTTGGCGTGGACGGACGCGAGGCAGATGTCGAGAAGTTCGAGGATATCATCGGAAGCCGCAGACTCCCGCAGGCCAATGCCGGCCACGAGGCCCGGTCGTGTCCAAACTGGCAGGGGCGCCGAACCGCGCCTTGAATCATCACTCATCATCGCCTCGTCAAACGAGGCAGGTTCGCTCAAAAAACCGGAGCAGCCCCGGATTTGGCCCCGCAAATTGGTCAGCCGCACCGAGCTCTCTTCAGTTCCATCAGGGGAACGCTGCGCTGCTTCAGGTTCTAGGCGGGGCAAAGGCCGTGGTCAATCAAAGGGTTGCAGCCAAGTCAGCATGCAATGCAATCCGATACAGATGCTTATGAAAATCGTTCGCAAATACAAGCACTTGCAGCCCATGATGGGGTTCGCTATGGCCTGAGGAAAGATTGCCACGGAGGCAGACATGGCCGCCAACAAGACCCTCGCCATAGCCATGACGAGTATCCTGATCGGGGTGATCGTGCTCGGCCTCAAGGGTCTCGCCTGGTGGCTGACCGGCTCGATTGCGCTCTATTCGGATGCACTGGAGTCGATCGTCAATGTGGTGACGGCAATCGGCGCGCTGATTGCGGTGAGGCTATCGCTGCGGCCGGCGGACGACACCCTGCCCTATGGCTACCACAAGGCCGAGTATTTTTCGGCCGTGCTGGTCGGGGTGATGATCATCGTGGCTGCCATCCTCATTCTGCGTGAGGCCTTTTTCGGCTTTCTGACGCCGGAGCTGCCTGAAGCGCCGGTTGAAGGGCTGGCCGTCAGCGGCGTCGCGACGGCGATCAACCTCGTCTGGGCCATGGTTTTGCTTCGCCAGGGCCGGCAGGCCAAATCGCCAGCGATCGCGGCCGATGGCAAGCACCTGATGACCGACGTGATGTCGACGGGCGGCGTGCTGGTGGGGCTTGTGCTGGTCTATACGACCGGCATTGCCCAGCTCGACGCCGTGCTGGCTGCCCTGGTCGCCATCAATATTCTGTGGTCGGGCTGGGGCGTCATCCGCGACAGCGTCGGCGGATTGATGGACGTCGCCGTGCCGGCCGAAACGCAGAAGACCATCCGCGAGGTGATTTCCATCAATGCCGATGGCGCGCTGGAAGCCCATGACATCCGCACACGCCAGGCGGGCAAGATGACCTTTATCGACTTTCACCTCGTGGTGCCCGGGGCGATGACGGTGGATGCTGCGCATACGATTTGCGACGAGATTGAAGCCAAGCTGCGCGAGGCGGTCAAGGATGTGCAGATCACCATCCATGTCGAGCCCGAGAACAAGGCCAAGCATGCCGGCATTGTCGTCTTGTGAGCACCTTGCCGGAAACTACGCCGGCAGGCACGATGGCTTCATGCGCGCCCTCCTCGTCCTCGCCCTGATGCTGATTGCTTCCCCTGCCCTGGCGCAGTTCTGGGGGCACTATGAGAATGCCCGGTTCGGCTATGCAATCGACGTCCCGCCCGATTTCGTTGGGCAGGGGGAGAGCGACAATGGCGACGGTCAGGCGTTCCTGCGGCTCGGGGCAGAGCAGGTGCTGACCGTGTGGGGCGGGCATCTGCTCGACACATTCGAGGAGGAAGCGGCAGACAGGATTGCGTCGGCCAGTGCCGAGAACTGGGGCGTCAGCTACCAGACCTCTACACCGCAATGGGCGGTGTTTTCGGGACAGCGCGACCATCGCATCGTCTACCAGCGGATGATCGTACTCTGCGATGGGTCTGGCTATGCGGCCTATCGAGTGGAATACAATATCCGCGACCTCGCCACGATGGACGCTGTCATTGAGGGGCTGAACAGGTCGTTCGTTGCCGTGGGGTGCTGAGAAGGCCCCCTCACCCGGCGCTACGCGCCGACCTCTCCCCCAAAGGGAGAGGTGAAGTTAGAACTCGATACCCTTCTGCGCCTTCACCCCGGCGCGGAAGTGATGCTTGATCTCGGTCATTTCGGTGACGAGATCGGCGATCTCAATGAGTTCGTCCTTGGCATTGCGGCCGGTGACAATGACGTGCTTGTCGTGCGGCTTGCTGGCGAGTACTTCGACCACTTCCTCAATGGGCAGATAGTCGTAGCGCAGGCAGATGTTGAGCTCGTCGAGCAGGACCATGTCGTAGGTCGGGTCGGCGATCAGCGCCCGGGCCTGGTCCCAGGCCTTGCGGGCGGCAGCGAGATCGCGCTGCCGGTCGGCAACGTCCCAAGTGAAGCCTTCGCCCATGGCATTGATGGTGACCTGGTCGGGGAACCTGTCGAGCACGGTGCGCTCACCGGTGTTCCAGACGCCCTTGACGAACTGCACCACGCCGACGCGCATACCGTTACCCAAAGCCCGGAACACCATGCCGAAGGCGGCCGTCGACTTGCCCTTGCCCTTGCCGGTATGGACGATGAGCAGGCCCTTTTCCTCGGTCTTGGTCGAGAGGATCTTGTCGCGCGCCGCCTTCTTCTTCTTCATTTTTTCGGCGTGATAGGCGTCACGCTCCGCCTCGGTCATGAGGTCGGTCTTCTTGAGGGGTTTGTCAGTCATTTCAGGCGCTCCGCATGGGCGATGATGATGCGCGCCGCCTCTTCGGGCGGCAGATCTGTGGTGTCGAGGTCGAGCCGGTTGGGGTGGTCGACGGCAAGAAGCGGCCGCCTTCGTCGGTCTTTCGCGGCACCTTCGGCGTCCGTGTGCTTGAGGCGCTCCTGACGATCAGGAGCCGCCATGCGCGCGGCAAAGGCAGCGTCCGAGGCGGTCAGCAGCACGGGCACCAAGACGTTGCCGCGCTGGTCGGCGAGGGAGACAATTTGCTGATAGGCGGCGCTATCCCACTGATCGCCCTCGCGCAGGGCATTGGTCAGCACATAGCTCATGTCGGCAGGTGCAAGCTCGGCGATTGCTGTCACCGCCTGTTCGCGAATGGCCCAGACGAGGTCCCACACTCGCTCTGGCAGCGGCGTCCTACCGTCAGCGCGTATGAGAGAGAACACGACGTTGTTGATGAGGTGATTGTCGAAGAGGCGCGCTCCGGACGCCGCGCAAATAGCCTTGGCGATGGTGTATTTTCCAACGCCTGGATGACCCAGAAGATAGATGATCGTTCCGTTCACGTGGCTTCTCCCGACAGGAAAGCATAGGCGGAATTCGAACGCGGCGACCAGAGGCCGCGCTGGC
>CBFGPB010000067.1:0-11093 GCA_965650545.1 uncultured Devosia sp.
CCCGCGGCGTCGACATGCTGGCCTGGGAAAGCTTCGGCGCCGGCTGGGTCACCGATGTGCAAAAGCAATTGAAGCTCCCCGACGTCCGCGTGCTCGAAGCCCCCTATGGCGAACTGCCGGACTTAAAGCAGGTCGACTTCACCCGCGACGTGGTCTTCACCTGGAACGGCACCACATCGGGTGTCCGCGTGCCCAATGCAGACTGGATCCCGGCGAACCGCGAAGGCCTCACCATCTGCGACGCCACCTCGGCTGCCTTTGCGCAGAAACTCGACTTCGCCAAGCTCGATGTCGTCACCTTCTCCTGGCAGAAGGCGCTGGGCGGGGAAGCTGCGCACGGCATCCTGATCCTCTCGCCCCGCGCCGTCGAACGGCTCGAAACCTACAAGCCCGACCGCCCGCTGCCCAAGATCTTCCGCATGACCAAGGGCGGCAAGCTGATCGAAGGCATCTTCAAGGCCGAGACCATCAATACCGTCTCGATGATCTGCATCGAGGACGCGATTGATGCGATGCAGTGGGGTCTCAAGATCGGTGGTCTCTCGGCCATGCAGGCCCGTGCCGACGCCAATTTCAAGGTGCTGGCCGACTGGGTGGAAAAGACCGACTGGGTCGATTTCCTTGCCAAGAAGGCTGAGCAGCGCTCCAATACCTCGGTGTGCCTCTCGATCGTCGATCCGGACGTCGTGGCGCTCGACGATGAAGCCCAGGCTGCCTTTGCCAAGGCCATCGTCGCCCGCCTCGACAAGCTCGGCGTCGGCTATGACTTCGGCTCCTACAAGGACGCCCCGGCGGGGCTGCGCATCTGGGCCGGTTCGACCGTGGAAGCTTCCGACCTCGCGGCCCTCGTCCCGTGGCTCGACTGGGCCTTCGCCCAGGAAAAGGCCGCGCTCAAGGCTGCTGCTTAGTTTCGAACGCCCCCTCCCAACCTCCCCCATCTAGGGGGAGGTGCCGATCGAGTTCGTGGCTGCACGTTGCCCAACACTCGGAGCCACACCTCCCCCTTGATGGGGGAGGCGGGAGGGGTGCCCCCACAAATCCAAATTTCAGGGACCATCCCAAATGCCCAAAGTTCTCGTTTCCGACAAACTCAGCCCCACCGCCGTCCAGATCTTCAAGGACAATGGCGTCGAGGTCGACTACCTGCCCGATCTGGGCAAGGACAAGGACAAGCTCTTCGAAGTCATCGGCCAGTATGATGGCCTCGCCATCCGCTCGGCCACCAAGGTGACCGAGAAGATCATCTCGGCCGCGACCAATCTCAAGGTGATCGGCCGCGCCGGTATCGGTGTCGACAATGTCGACATTCCGGCCGCCACCAAGAAGGGCATCATCGTGATGAACACGCCCTTCGGCAATTCCATCACCACGGCCGAGCACGCCATCGCCATGATGTTCGCCCTCGCCCGCCAGCTGCCCGAAGCTGACGCTTCGACCCGTGCCAGCAAGTGGGAAAAGAACCGCTTCATGGGCGTAGAAGTAACCAACAAGGTGCTGGGCCTGATCGGTGCGGGCAATATCGGCTCGATCGTTGCCGACCGCGCCATTGGCCTCAAGATGAAGGTCGTGGCCTATGACCCCTTCCTCACCCCCGAACGGGCGCAGACCATGGGCGTGGAAAAGGTCGAGCTCGATGACCTTCTGACCCGCGCCGACTTCATCACGCTGCACACCCCGCTGATCGACGCCACTCGCAACATTCTCAATGCGGAAACTCTTGCCAAGACCAAAAAGGGCGTTCGCATCATCAACTGCGCCCGTGGCGGCCTGATCGACGAAACTGCCCTCTACGACGCCCTCAAGTCCGGCCATGTCGCCGGTGCTGCGCTCGACGTGTTCCTCGTCGAACCGGCCGAAAACAATCCGCTGTTCGACTTGCCGAATGTCATCTGCACGCCCCACCTCGGCGCCTCGACGACGGAAGCCCAGGAGAATGTCGCCCTGCAGGTTGCCGAACAGATTTCGGCCTACCTCATGACCGGCGAGATCACCAATGCGCTCAACTTCCCGTCCATCTCGGCCGAGGAAGCTCCGATCATCACCCCCTGGGTCAAGCTCGCCGAAACGCTTGGTTCCTTTGCCGGCCAGCTCACCGAGACCGCCATTTCGGGCATCAAGCTCGAATTCGAAGGCACTCCGGCGGGCCTCAACACCAAGCCGATGATCGCGGCGGCCATCAATGGCGTGTTGAAGCCCTCGCTGGGCGACATCAACATGGTCTCGGCCCCGCAGATCGCCAAGGATCGCGGAATCGTGGTGGAAACCACGACCCGCGATCAGCAGGGCGCCTATGAGGGCTATATCCGTCTGACCGTCACCACCGAGCGCCAGACCCGCGGCGTTGCCGGTACGCTGTTCGCCAACGGCAAGCCGCGCATCATCCAGGTCAAGGACATCAACATGGAAGCGGAGATCACCCCGCACATGCTCTATGTCACCAACGAGGACAAGCCCGGCCATATCGGCCGCCTTGGCACCACCCTGGGCGCGCTCAACATCAACATCGCCAACTTCAACCTCGGCCGCGCCGAAGTGGGCGGAGACGCCATCGCGCTTGTCTCCATCGACGGCACCCTGACCGAAGACCAGCTCGGCCAGATCGCCAAGCTCGAGGGCGTCAAGCAGGCCAAGGCGCTGAATTTCTGATCAGCCGCAACGACAAACGTCAAGCACAGACCCCGCCGGCCCTGCCTGCGGGGTCTTCTTTTTGGTCTTTCTGCGGGCTAGACTCAGGGTCCTTTCTGCGCCGCTCCCGGCGACCCCAGCAAAAACCCGAGGCTCCGATGAAGACCTACCAGGTCCCCCATACCGATCTCAATGTGTCCAGCGTCGTGCTCGGCCTCATGCGCATCGCCAAGATGAGCGACAGCGAGATCCAGGCTCTGTTCGGAACGGCCCGTGACGCCGGCGTCACCGTCTTCGATCATGCCGATATCTATGGGGGCACAAGGCATCTCTGCGAGGAGCGTTTCGGCGCGGCCGTCACCTTGAGCCCGGCCGAGCGCGACAAGATCCTGATCCAGTCCAAGGTGGGCATCCGCAAGGGTTTCTTCGACTTCTCGTCCGAGCACATCCTGCAGACTGTCGATGAATCGCTCGCGGCGCTGCGCACCGACTATCTCGACGTCCTGCTGCTGCATCGGCCGGACACCCTGGTCGAACCCGAAGACGTCGCCGCCGCTTTCGACAAGCTGGCAGCCTCCGGCAAGGTCCGCCAGTTCGGTGTCTCCAACCACACGCCCGGGCAGATCGAACTGCTCAAGACCGCCGTCACCCAGCCCCTGCTGTTCAACCAGGTGCAGCTCAGCATCACCCACGCCAATCTCTTTGCCCAGGGCGTGGCCGCCAACATGAATGGCCTCGACCAGTCGATCAGCCGCGACAATGGCCTGCTCGACTATTCGCGTCTTAAGGGCATGATGCTGCAGGCCTGGTCGCCCTTCCAGAAGGGTTTCTTCGATGGTGTCTTTGTCGGCGACCGCGAGGACTATCCCGAGCTCAACGACGCATTGGATGAACTCGCCGCCAAGTACGGCGTGACGCCCACCGGCATTGCGGTGGCCTGGATTACCCGTCACCCGGCCAATATCCAGGTTGTACTGGGGACGACCAAGCCGTCCCGCGTCGAGGAATGCGCTGCCGGCTCATCCGTGCCGCTGACGCGGGAAGAGTGGTACCGCCTGTTCCGCGTCGCAGGTCATACCCTGCCCTAAAAGTCATGGGTCAGGTCGGCGGCAGTTGCCTTGGCCAGTTCGCCATGATCTCTGCCAGGGCGCGCTCGAAATTCTCCCGCGCCACCGGGTCCGCCGCCCGTCGGGCATAGTCCGCCGCGGCCTCCGGACCGCAAAACTGGCCATCTTCGCAGTCGAAGAGAATGCCGTCGGTTGACCGCGCGTAGACTGCAGCGGCCACCGCAGCCGCGACGCCTTCGTCGTAATTGCCGCCAAACCGGAACACCAGAAGGTGTTTCCAGCGGTGCTCCACCGGAAATCCCTCCTCAGTGAGTTCATCGATCATCGAACCGGCTTCGAAGTGGTCGCATTCAAAACCAGCTGGCCTGCCCTCGATGACGACCGGCAGGAAT
Source organism: uncultured Devosia sp. (assembly GCA_965650545.1). GTDB lineage: Bacteria > Pseudomonadota > Alphaproteobacteria > Rhizobiales > Devosiaceae > Devosia. The sequence continues at coordinate 4,085 of CBFGPB010000067.1, forward strand.
CCGGAGAGATCGGCAAACGCTCTTGAAGCATCAAGCCTGATGTCGAAGCCGTCAGCCTCGATCGCAACCTGCCATTCGGCAATCGAGCCCAGTTGCCTGTCAGAAAAGACATAGACCTCCATCGACATGGTGCTTTGCTCCTCACTCGCTCGTGGAACAATGAGTGAACACGCCATGCTGGCATGCGCAACTACGGGGGACTACCTACCCCGCCGTGCCGCCCATTCCGCCAGCACGATGCCTGAGATGATGATGCCGGCCGCCACGAAATGGTAGGGTTGCAGGCTCTCGCCCAGGATGATCACCGAGCCAAGCGTGCCGAAGACCGGAATGAGGTTGTGGCTGGGCGCGGCGCGGTTGGCCCCCACCAGTTCGACACCGCGCGCATAGGCGACCTGGCTGAACATGGAGGGAAAGATCGCCACATAGGCGATGACCGCCCAGACGGTGAGTGAGGCATCGGAGAGTGTGGCCAACTGCCCCAGCCCGCCGCCAAACAGGGCCAGCATGATGACGGCACTGATCGCCGCACCGGCAAAGCTGACGGCCATGAAGCTCATCATATCGACCTGCGGGCGGAAGCGCAGCGCCAGCGTATAGGCCGTATAGGCCAGGCACGCCAGGATGACGAAGCCGTCGCCGATATTGATATCCATGGTCAAAAGCCGCGACGGGTCGCCATGGGTGGCGGTGAGGATGACGCCAGCAATGGCGAGGATGACGCCGATGATCTGGATGAGCCGGGCGCGCACGCGGAAGACGATGAAATTGGCGCCCAGGATCAGCATGGGCAACGAGGCCTGCTCGATGGCCGAATTGACCGCGGTCGTATATTTGAGGCCGATGTAGAGAAAGGCGTTGAACAGCGCATAGCCGACCACGCCATAGGCCATCAGCACCGGCCAGGTCTTGCGCACCACTGCCCAGTCCCGTTTCAGATGCCGCCAGGCAAAGGGCAGGATGAAAGTGGTGGCCAGCACGCAGCGGCAGGCGAGAAGCAGGAAGGGGTCGATTTCCCCAACCACGAGCTTGGCGGCCACGACATTGCCACCCCAGAATAGCGGCGCCAGAACCAGCAGCAGATAGGGTTGATCCAGCACGCGGGCGAAAATGCCGCTACTTTGCGGGTGTTGCGGCTTTGTCATCGTCGTCCGGGTGATGTAAGGACAATCGGACTTATCAGTTATTCGGCCGCAATCAAACCCGACAAAGGTGGCCGGGGGGACAGACGTCCAATCATCGTGGGACCCGGCCGCTCGGCGGGACCACTTATTGTGCCTTTCTTGGGGAAGACTGAAATATGGCGAATGTGGTTGTCGTCGGCTCGCAATGGGGCGACGAGGGCAAGGGCAAGATCGTGGACTGGCTTTCGGAGCGCGCCGACGTCGTCGTGCGCTTCCATGGTGGCCACAATGCCGGCCACACGCTGGTCATCGACGGGGTGAGCTACAAGCTGGCGCTGCTGCCCTCGGGCCTGGTCCAGGGCAAGCTCTCGGTGATCGGCAATGGCGTTGTCGTTGATCCGCACCATTTCGTCCAGGAAATGGCCAAGCTGCGCGGCCAGGGCGTCAAGATCACTCCCGAGGTGCTGCGGATTGCCGACAACGCCCCGCTGATCCTCTCGCTGCACCGCGAACTCGACGGCATCCGCGAGGATGCCAATTCCGGTCTCAAGATCGGCACCACCCGGCGCGGCATCGGCCCGGCCTATGAGGACAAGGTCGGGCGCCGCGCTATCCGCCTGGTGGACCTCAGTGAACCCGATACGCTCATGCCCAAGATCGAGCGGCTGCTGACCCACCACAATGCGCTGCGCCGCGGCATGGGCCTGGGCGAAATTTCCGCCCAGACGATCTACGATGAACTGACCTCCATCGCTGCCGAAATCCTCCCCTTCATGGACCAGGTCTGGCGCGTGCTCGAAGACAAGCGCAAGGCCGGCGCGCGCATCCTCTTCGAAGGCGCACAGGGCGCCCTGCTCGACAACGATCACGGCACGTATCCCTTCGTGACCTCGTCCAACACCGTGGCCGGCCAGGCCGCGGCCGGTTCAGGCCTCGGGCCCACCGCCATCGGCTATGTGCTGGGCATCACCAAGGCCTATACGACCCGCGTCGGCGAAGGCCCCTTCCCGTGTGAACTGGACGACGAGATCGGCCGGCACCTGGCGACGGTCGGGCGCGAAGTGGGCGTCAATACCGGCCGGCCGCGCCGCTGTGGCTGGTTCGATGCGGTGCTGGTGCGCCAGACGGTCAAGACCTCGGGCATCACCGGCATTGCGCTGACCAAGCTCGACGTGCTCGATGGCCTCAAGGAGATCAAGGTCTGCGTGGGCTATGAGCTCGATGGATCACGCATTGATTATCTGCCTGCCTCAATGGGAGCACAGGCCCGCGTTAAGCCGATCTACGAGACGCTCGAGGGGTGGTCGGAAACCACGGCCGGGGCGCGCTCATGGGCCGAATTGCCGGCGCAGGCGGTGAAATATGTGCGTTACATCGAGGAACTGATCGGCGCGCCGGTTGCCCTCTTGTCCACCAGCCCCGAACGGGCGGATACCATCCTTGTGGTTGACCCATTCCAAGACTGAGAAATTTTGATACAAGACTGCGCTGTCAGAGTGAGTACCAAGTAGCCCATGGCGGATTACAAGGAGCTGTTGCGTCGGGCGATCTCGGCGCTGCCGGAGAATAACGGGGCCGCGCGGCGCGCGGTCTATGAGAAGGCACGTTCCGCCCTGGTGGGTCAGTTGCGTGCCATTCAACCCCCGTTGCCGGCGCGCGACATCACCCAGCACCGCTTGCAGCTCGAAGACTGCATCCGCCAGGTCGAACAGGAAGCCAGCGAAGCCGTCATCAGCCTGGGGCGCGAAAGTGCCCTGGCCGCCCGCCCTGCCCCAACGATCGCCGCTGCGCCCCGCCCCGCCCCGACCGCGCCCCGGCCGGCACCGCAACCCGTGCAATCAGCCCCCCCGCCGGCCCCCGCCCCAGCCGTTCCGGAAGCGGCTCCCCGGGCTGCAGCTGTCGAAGTGCCCGAAGAAAAGCCGGCTCCTATCGTCTGGCACGCCCCGGCCGCAAAGCCCGAGGAGGTCAAGCCGGCAGAGGCTCACGCCGCGCCCAGGGCGGCACAGACCTCCATCGAAGACATCATCGCTGAAGCGGCCGAGACGAGCGGCGTCACCGTCGAGGTCAACGACAGGCCCGCCGAACCGGCGGCCATGCCGGTCGAGCCCAAGGCCGAAAAGCCGGCACCGGCCCCCGTCGCGCCCGCAGCAGCGCCAACGCGACCCTCTTTCTTCTCGCGCAAGAGCGAAGTGCAGCCCATGCCGATGGCGGCTTCTTCAGGGGCCGCCGCCCTGGCACCGCGTATCGAGCCCATGCTGGGCAGCACGGCCCTCGCCAGCCAGCCGATCGTGAGCGAACCGGTCGTCATCGAGCCGCCCCTGCCGGTTGACACCGCACTTTCCAGCGTGCGCGAGGTTGAGGTCGAGCAGGACGATGCGCGCGAGGCGGAAGGCGCCATCGAGCGCGCCATCGAGACGCTGGACCGCGAAGCGCGTGGCGAGGCCACCGAGCCGCTTCCGGACCTTCCCGCCCCGGCCGGTGACAGCGCCCATGACCCGGATGAAGACGCCGGCTTTGCCCCTGCGGGTGCCGAACGGCGCTCGGGCGCCGGTCTCACCATCTTCCTCATTGTCTTTGCCCTGCTGCTCGTGGGCGTCGGCGGCGCCGGTTTCTGGGCCTGGCGCGAAGGCTATGTCGACCTCGACCAGATGTTCGGCCAGGGCCAGGTGGCCGTGACCGAACCCACGACAACGACCGAACCGGCCACGACACCCACCATGGACAGCACGACGCCGGTTGCCCCCAGTACCGGGGATAGTGCAACCGGCCCCGGCAATACCGCCACCACCGCCGCGACCGAGCCGACCAGTGCCCTGGAAGTGACCGAAGACCGGCTCGAACCGACTCCGGAACCGGTGACCCCGACCGGAACTGAGACCGTGCTCCCCTCCATCGATGGCGAGGTCAAGACCGAGGAGCGCCTCTCGGGCGAAGACACCTCGATCGCTGCCACCGAGGATCCGGCAGCCAGTGTCGACCCCGCCGACCTCGCCGGCAACCAGTCCCTGCTGCTTGAAGCCTCGCCCAATGGCCAGGGCGGCGCCGTGCCCTTCTCGGGCACGGTGGAGTGGAGCCAGGGCACGGACGAGATCGGGCTGCCGACCCTGCTTGGCCAGGCCAGCATTCCGGCCCGGAACCTGGGCGTCTCCATCATCATCCGCAAGAACAACGATCCGGTTCTGCCGGCCAGCCACCTGATGGAAATCACCTTCGACGTGCCCGATACGTTTATCGGCGGCTCGATCGCGACCTTGGCCGGGGTGCTGCTCAAGGACGAGGAACTGGTGCCCGGAACCGCCCTGGCGGGTGCAGCTGCGCGCGTGGTGGGGAATTCCTTCCTGTTCGCGCTCAGCGCCTCGCCAGACGACCTGGCCGCCAATACCGACCTGCTCGACACCCGTCGCTGGCTCGATCTCGCCATTGTCTACGGCACCGGCCGCAATGCCATCCTGACCCTCGAAAAGGACGAGGAGGCGCAGGCCCTGTTCGACACCGTGCTGGCGGCCTGGGCGCAATAGGCTTTGGAGCGCTACACGCGCTCCAGATGCCCCTCGACAATGCGATAGTGCGCCTCAGCCAGAGCCGCGATGTCATCAGCGTGATGACTGACCAGCACCGTGTGCCAATGGTGGCGCCGGGTGAGGTCGCCGACGAGCGCCCGCGTCGTCTGCCGCGTTTCGTCGTCCAGCGCCGAAAACGGCTCGTCGAGCAGCAGGACAGGACGATTTCGCAGCAGGGTACGCGCCAGCGCCACGCGTTGTTTCTGACCTCCCGAAAGGTTGCCGGCCAATCGCTGCTCGAAACCGGCAAGGCCGACTTCGGCCAGCGCCTCCGCAACCCGACGATGTCCCTCCTGCTTGGTGGTACCCCTCGGTAAACCCAGCGCCGCGTTTTCCTCGGCACTCAGGTGTTCGAACAGGTTGTCCGACTGCAAGAGCAGCGAGACCGGACGTGTCTCTGGGGGCAAGGCAAGCAAATCTGCGCCATCAAGCGTGAGGCTGCCGGTCGTCGGGCGGAGGAACCCGGCGAGGAGATCGAGCAAGGTCGACTTGCCCGATCCACTGGCGCCGGAAATGGCGGTCACGGCGCCGGGCAGGGCTTCGAGGGTGAAGCGATACGGCACGGCCTGTCCGGGATGAGCAAAGACCAGGTCATCGGCGCGGAGCATGGGCGATCCTTTCGACAAGGCGCGGCAGGCCGACAAAGGCGGCAATGGTGAAGATCAGGAGGAGCGCGGCAATGGCCGCCGCATCGTTGGATTTGTAGGAGCCGAGCGCGCGATACATCATCAGCGGCAGGGTCTGGAAATCCTGGGTGCCAAAGAGGGCAATCACCCCCAGGTCGCCCAGCGAGAAGCAGAAGGCCAGCGCCAGCATCAGGCCGATGTCGCGCCCGAGCAGCGGGTACTCGATCGCCAGGAACTGCTGCCAGCCCGAAAGCCCAAGCGCGCGGATGAGCTTGCCACGAGAGCGCAGAACCGCATCGAGCGGTGGACCCAGCGTCGCCATGGCAAAGGGCAGTGACAGGAGACTATTGGCAACGACCACGACCACGGGGGCCGCGGCCCCCGTCGGCACGCCCAGGGCCCGCACGAGCAGGAAGAAGCCCAGCGACAAGACGACGGCCGGCACCGCGAGATAAGCATAGGCCGGCACGCCCAGAAGCGTGCGGCTCACCGGGTTATGCGCAGCGCTGCGGCCCAGTGCCAGCGCCAGGGCCAAAGCAAGCGTCAGCAGCGCCGAAGCCGAGCCGATGATGACGCTGGTAAGCGTGGCGCGCCAGAAGCTGGCTTGTTGGAGCACACGCATGAGACCGCTCGCAAGCCCGTCGTAGAGCACCGAAACCAGCGGCAAGGCGAAGCCCAGCACGGCCAGCCCCAGCACCAGCCATTGCAGTGCCTGCGCCGGCCCGCTGTCGCGCCAGGTAGGTTGTGCCGAGCGCGCCAGGGCGGAAGGGATGGGCGAAAAAGCCGAGGAGAGAAGGATGACCACCGCACAGATAACGATCTGCGTCACCGCCAGCCGCACCGCGCCCACAAGATCGAAGTCGAGCCGCACGGCGGTGTAGATCGCCACTTCCAGCGTCTGGTTGGCCGGTCCGCCCCCCAGCAGCAGCACGATGGGAAAGCTGGTGAAGGCGAGAAGAAAGATGATCGCGCCCAGACCCGGCAAACTGCCGCGCATGGCGGGCCAGTCGATCAGCACGAAGCGCTGCCAGGCCGAAAGCGCCAGCGACTGCCCGACCTTGAGACGGGCATGCGGAATGGCATCGAGCCGGGCCAGAAGGATGCGCGCGGCAAAGGCCCCGTCGAGCACGACATGGGCAATCAGAATGCCGGACAGGCCATAGGCGGGACTATCGAAGCTCAATCCAAACCACCCGGCGACCTGGTTGATCCAGCCATTGCGACCCCAGATGGAGAGGAGACCAAAGGCCACCACCATGCCGGGCGTGACAATGGCCGCGGCAAAGAGCCCCACGACCAGATCGCGACCGGGAAACCTGAGCCGGTTGAGCGCCCAGGCCAAAGCCGTGCCGACAAGGAGCGAGAGCACCATGGTGAGCCCCGCCTGCAGCGCCGTCATGCGCAGCAGATGCGCAATATCGATGCGCGAGGCGCCGCCATTGTCGATGGCCGCATCGAGGATGGCCCAAAGCACCGCGGCGATCAGGGCCGCAATGGCGAGGGTGAGTGCGGCTGCCAAGGCGACGCGTAGGGGGCGACGGGGAAGGATCAGCATTGGAGCCCATCTCCGGCATCCCCCTCACCGGCCCGGCTTCGCCGAGCCACCTCTCCCCGAGGGGGAGAGGAACAAGAGGCGAGCACCGGCCCATTCTTCTCCCCCTCGGGGAGAAGGTGGCGCGCAGCGCCGGATGAGGGGGAT
>CBFGPB010000068.1:0-11019 GCA_965650545.1 uncultured Devosia sp.
TGCCGAGACGCCGTGATAGGTTTGAAGATCGTGGACCAGGGCGGCGACCTGCCGTCGCCGCTCCTCCGCCGTCCATCCGAGTTCCTCCGCCAGGACCGAGGCCAGGGCGTCGATTCGCCGGGCCGATACCAGGCCGGTGATCGCCAGCGGCAGGCGCCGCAGCACGAGGTCAGCCAGGTTCACGACGCGTTCGTGACGCACGAGGTAAGCGGCCTCGGCGGCGGTCAGGTCGATGTCATTGTCCAACGGAATGTCGTCCGCACGCGACTGGCAGAACGGCAGGACCTCGTCCACGCGCGTGCCATAGAGGTCAACGAGCCAGGCCGCCCGCGCGGCACTGACGCCGTATTGTGAGACCACGCGCCTCTCCAGCACGCCCGGCTCCTGCGGGAATCCAGCGCCGCCGCCAATGGGCAGGCCGCGCGTGTCGCTAACCCGGGCCCGACCCAGGAAGTCGAGCACGGCATTTGCGGTCTGCTCGGCAAAGGCGCGGAATGTCGTCCACTTGCCGCCGATCATGCAGAATTGCGGCACCAGCCCGTCGACCCGCTGCACGCTGTGACCGCGCGAGATGCGCCCGGTAAAGGCATGGTCGCTCTGCGGCAGGGGACGGATGCCGCTATAGGTATAGATGATGTGTTCGGCCCCCAGGGCGATGGCGGGGAAGACGCCCTTCAGCGCCCCAAGGATGTAGTCCCGTTCCTCGTCGGTGCAGAATACCCGTTCCGCCTTCTCGACGCGGATGTCCGTGGAGCCTGCCAGGACCTTGCCGAGATAGGGATAGACGATGCAGACGCGGCCATCGTCGTTCTCGAAGAAGATCATGTGCCCATCAAGGGCCGCATAGAGTTCGGGGTGATCGAGCACGATATGCGAGCCCTTGGTGCCCGAGACATAGCGGCCGGATTTGGCGCCCTGCCCGCCCAGGCTCTCAAGTGACTCGTCGAGCCAGGCGCCAGTGGCATTGACCAGCACCTTGGTAGAAACCGGACACTCTTGCCCCGTGAGCCCGTCGCGAATGACATAGCCGCCGTCGCGCCTTACGAGTTCGGCATAGTTGAGGGCCAGGCTGGCCGGAGCCGCGCGGTCCGTATCGAGCAGCAGTTCGATGGCGAGCCGTTCGGGATGACTGATCCAGGCGTCGAAATAGGTGGCCGAGCCGCGCAGCCGTGGCGTCAGGCGCGGCCAGTGCTGCAGGGTTTCAGCGGCGCTCTGGAAATGGTGCGGCGGCAGCCGGCGATGCTTGCGGGTAATCCAGTCATACATCGAGAGCCCCACCTTAAGCGCCAGCGCCCCGCGCCGCGCCGGTGGGGTGGAAAAACCGAGGAAGCTGATCGCGCCGTTGAGCAGGCCCGAAAATGTCGAGGTGATCGGCACGGTCGTGGGCAACGGGCGCACCATATGCGGCGCATTGGCCAGAAGCGCATCGCGCTCCGCCAGGGACTCGCGGACCAGCGCGAACTCGCCGTTTTCGAGGTAGCGCAGCCCACCGTGGATCATGCGCGACGGGGCGGCGCTGCAACCAGACGAGAAATCATTGCGCTCGACCAGCAGCACCCGCAGACCCTGCAGCGCCAGTTCCCGGAAGACGCCGATGCCGTTGATCCCGCCACCGACCACCACCACGTCGAAAGCGGCATCGGCACGGATCTGATCGAAGCTTTCCTGACGTGATTTAGGCAATGGAAGTCCCTCCGCTGTCTTGCGACAGCGCTTGAAGTGCTCTTGGCGATGTAGGCTTGGCGCTAGGCGTCGAGTGCTGAAAGATGCCTGGTCACGGCGTCATCCATGGTTCGAACATCCTGCTCGCTCAGTCGTATTCGGGCCGCTGCGGCATTCTCCCGCGCCTGTTCGGCGCTGCGGGCGCCACACAGGGCAAAGGTGATGCCCGGCCGCTGCACGGTCCATGCGATGACCAGTTGCGACAGCGTTGCATCATGCGCCAGGGCGATCGGAGCGATGTCCTCCATCAGCGCCGCCACCTTGGCCCGGTTGGCCGCCGAGAAATGCGGGTCGGTGCGCCGCTGGTCGTCGCCGCCGAACTGGCGATCCGGACCAACCTTGCCGGTCAGGAGGCCACGCGACAGCGAGGAGTAGCTGAGGACGGAAATCCCGTTCTCCCGGCAGAGCGGCAGGAGACTGGTCTCGAGCCCGCGTTTGGCCATGGAATACTCTTCCTGGATGGCGTCGAGCTGGCCAGCGGCGATGTAGGCCTGCAAGTCATCCACCGAGACATTGGACGCCCCGATCGACCCGATCTTGCCCTGGCGCTTGAGGTCTTCAAGAGCATCCATGGTTTCGGCAATGGGGGTCGTCGGATCCTGCCAGTGGGTGATGTAGTGGTCGATATGGTCGGTCCCGAGACGCCGGAGGCTCTGCTCGACTTCATAGAAGATCGCGTCGCGGCCGAGATAGCGATGGACCGGCTTGCCGTCATAGTCGAAGAAGTGACGGCCCTTGTCGGTGTGCCAGACCAGGCCGCACTTTGTGGCAATCACCACTTCGTCGCGGCGGCCCTTGATGGCGCGGCCGACCAGTTCCTCGGCAAGGCCCTGGCCATAGGCCGGCGCCGTATCGATCAGGGTCGAGCCCTCGTCGATGGCCGCCTGGATGGCGGCGATGGACTGGGCCTCGTCGGTTCCGCCCCACATCCAGCCGCCAATGGCCCAGGTCCCCAGCGCGACGGGCGAGGCCTTGATCGTCGAGGTGCCGATGCGGCGCTTTTCGAGTTCACGCAACATTGGCTTCACCCTGCACCCGTTCCAGGACCTGGCTGGCGGTTTCTTCGTCGACGACCAGCGCGTTGAGATATCCCCCGTTGAGGACGGCCCGGATCGGCAGCACCTTGTCGGCACCTGCCGCCACGCCGATTACCTTGCGGCAATTGGCGAGGTCACCCGGCGCCAGCGCGACCAGACGGGAATTGAGGGCGTAGTCGGCGATCGAACCCGTCTCGTTGACGAGATGAGCGAGGAACTCAGCGACCACGCCGCTGCGGATCAGCTTCTCCCGGTCGGCGGTGGAGTCCGGATGGAGATCATAGTAGCTCGACCCGGCCGTCTGGATGGAGCCGATACCCACCATGGCAATGGCGGCCTGCCGCGCCAGGGTGAGCGTCTCCTTGACCGAGGGCAGAGCCATGAGCATGTCGCGCTGCTCGACGCTTTCGGCGAAAAGCGGTGCATGCATGAGATGCGTCTGGCCCCCGAGGCGCTCCGCCATGCGCGAGGCCAGGTGGTTGACGTCGGTATGGTACTTGCCCTGAACGCCCCCGGTCAGCGGCACGACGGTGATGTCGAAGCTGCGTTCGGGTTCGAGATTGTCGACGACCGCGCTCATCGCCTTGCCGCCGGTGATGGCGATGACGTCGCCGTCGCGCAGCGATTCCAGCAACTGGTTGGCGGCGGCGCGGCCCACCTGCTTGAGCGTTGTGTCGAGATTGCCTGAAATGGTGGGCGTGACGATCGCGTTGGTCAGCCGTGTCGCCTTGACCAGGAGCTTCTCGATTTCCATCAGCCGCTGGAAGGGCGACTCGATCTCGATCCGGACCATGCCCTGCTTGCGGCCCTGCGCGATCAGGCGGTTTACCTTCGAGGTCGACAGGTTCAGCATTTCGGCAATGTCGGACTGCTTGAGGCCCTCCAGGAAATGCATCACCAGCACGGTATGAATCTGACGTGCGGATTCGAACTCGCTGTTGTCCGTCATTTCTTCGCCCAATCGCTTCAACATGACCTCAGCTCCGCCGCTTGCTCAGATAGTGATCGATGGTCACGGCGGCGAGGAGGATCGATCCCCGGATGATGTCCTGCCAGTAGACCGATACGTCCAGCAAGGCCAGTGAACTGGAAACCACCGAAAGCAGGATCGTTCCCAGGATGGCACCGAGGATGGTGCCGGACCCGCCCGACAGGCTGGCGCCGCCGATCACCGCCGCGGCGATGACATTGAGCTCCATGCCGACACCGAAAGTGGGCTGCGCCGAACCGAAGCGCGCCATGTAGATCACCCCGGCAATGCCACACAGGGCGGAGCAGAGCGTGGTGGTGAGGAAGATCACCTTCTTGGTGCGGATGCCCGAATAGGCGGCGGCCTTCTCATTGCTGCCCGTGTAGAACACTTTCCGGAACATGGTGGTGCGCCGCAGCATGAAGTCGAAGGCGACGACGACCACGATGAAGATGATGATGACAACGGGAATGACGCCGATCGAGCCCTGGCCGATGAACTTGAACTCGGGCGGCAGGGTGAAGAGTCCGAGCGGACGCCCGCCGGTGCCGAGGAGGCACGCGCCCCGGGCGATCACCATGGCGGCCAGCGACACGATGAAATGGTGCAGCCCGACCTTGGTGACGAAGAAGCCCATGATGGCGCCGATGGCCGTGCAAGCGAGAATCGCGATCAGTGATGCCGTCCAGGGGTCGACGCCGTTGAGGAACAAGAGGCCGGCGATCACCATGGCGAGCGCCGTTACCGAACCCACCGACAGGTCGATACCGCCGGAAATCAGGAGGATGGTCATGCCGACCACCACGATACCTTCCACGGCGAAGGCCATGGCCATGGCCCGCATGTTCTCCCAGGTGAGGAAATAGGGCGAGGCAAAGGTCATCACGCCGAACAGCACCAGGATGATCAGGATCAGGCCGATCTCCCGCATGCCGGCGAGGCGGCGCCATCCCATGACCTGCTTTTGCTCTTCCATTCTGTTGTCCTTGGCGGCGATGCCGGTCTCGATTGTGCTCATGATACGCCCCCCAGGGCCTGCTCGGCGCTGATGGACGCCAGGTGCATGATGTTTTGTTCGGTCATGGTGTCCCCGGCAACTTCGCCGTTGATCCGGCCCTCGCGCACGACCAGCACCCGGTCGCAGGCGCCGATCAATTCGGGGAGTTCGGAGGAGATGACCACGATGCCCACCCCGCTCTCGGCCAGGTCACGCAGGATGCGGTGGATTTCGAGCTTGGCCCCGACATCGACGCCGCGGGTGGGTTCGTCGAGGAAGATGACCTTGGGATTGACCGAGAGCATCTTGGCGATCGCCACCTTCTGCTGGTTGCCGCCCGAAAGGGACGAGACGGGGTGGGCAAGACTGCCAAACTTGAGATTGAGGCGACGCCCCAGTTCGCTGGCCAGCGCGGTCTCACGCCGCCGGTCGATGAGGCCAGCCGTGCTGACCAGGCCCAACTTCAGCGCCGAGACGTTGGATTCGATCGAAAGGTCGAGGAACAGGCCATCTCCCTTGCGGTCCTCGGAGAGATAGACAAGGCCTTCGTCGATGCTCTGCTGGTAGCGGCGCAGGCGCAACGGCCTGCCCTCAAGCCGCACCTCGCCGGTGGCATGCGGGTCAATCTTGCAGATGCCTTTGACGATCTCGCTGCGGCCCGCGCCGATCAGCCCGCCGAGACCGAGGATTTCGCCCCGGCGCAGGGTAAAGCTGACATCGCGGAAGCGACCGGGGCTCGAAAGATTGCTGACTTCGAGGATCACATCCCGGTCGGTTGCATTGTTTTGGGCCTTGGCCGGATACCGGGCATCGAGCTCGCGGCCGACCATGGCGTTGACGATCTGCGTGGGCGTGGTCTCGGCAACCACGTGGGTCACCACATATTGGCCGTCCCGGAACACCGAGACCCGGTCGCAATGGGCGAAAATCTCGGCCATGCGGTGGGAAATATAGATGATGGCGATGCCGCGATCGGCCAGGCGATGCATGATGGCAAAGAGCGCCTGCGCTTCGCGTTCGGTCAGCGCGGCCGTCGGTTCGTCGAGGATGAGCACGCGGCAGTCGAGCGTCAGCGCCTTGGCGATCTCGACCAGCTGCTGCTGGGAAATGGAGAGACTGGCAACGAGCACGGACGGATCGATGTCGCCCAGTTCGGCGAGGATCTGTGCGGCGCGCCGCTTGAGGTCGGCATAGTCGACCAATGGGGCGCGACTGACATTGGTCGCCGCCATGAAGATGTTCTCGGCGACAGAAATATCGGGGCAGAGCGCGATTTCCTGGTGCACCTGGCCGATCCCCAGCTTCTGGGCCGCAGATGGCGAGGCGATGCGCACGACCTTTCCGTCCAGTTCGATTTCCCCGGCATCGGGCTGCAGGATGCCATTGATGATGTTCATCATCGTGGACTTGCCCGCGCCGTTTTCACCGGCCAAGGCATGGATTTCGCCACGTCGCAGCTCGAAGCTGACATCGCGCAGGGCCTGGATGGAGCCAAAGGCCTTGCTCAGCTTGCTGACCCTCAGAATGACGTCGGACATCGTGCCTACTCGCTTGCTCGGGGACCTGCGCCGGGACCTGGTCACGGCGCAGGCGGTTCGTCGGGAAGTCGAGGCGTTAGTTGGGGTCGCGGCCTTCCATGTAGACACCCAGATCGAAGGAGTCGGCATTGTCCTTGGTGATCACCGCAAAGCCGTTGTCCACGAACGGGATCTGCATGGGATTGTAGCCGGACACCTTGTAGTCGTTGAACGGGTCGAACATGTCGGAATGGGCGGCGAGGAATGTCGCCATGAAGCCGACAAAGCCCTGGATGCCCTGGTTGGGGTTGAGGGCCATGTGGATATTGCCGGCCTTGATGTGTTCGAGTGTGGTCGGGGTCACGTCGGCATGCATGATCAGCACATCGGCATTGGCTTCGAGCACGGCAGCGACAGCGCCCTCGGCCGAACCGGCTTCCGGGATCCACATGGCATCGAGCTCGGGATTGGCCTGCAGGATCGAGGCAGTGGCGCGGTAGGCGGCGTTGCTGTCCTGGTTGGTGGCCTGGCGACCGACCAGCTTCATGCCCGGATAGTTCTCTTCCATATAGGCGATGAAGGCGGTGACGCGCAGGTCGTGATTGCTCTGGCCCGGATTCTCCAGCACCGCATATTCGCCGGTGTCACCAACCTGCTTGACGATCTCCTCGGCAGCGAACTTGGCTTCGGCGACGTTGTCGGAGGTGATGTAGGCGGTGCGGTTCGAATTGGGCGAGTCCGCGGCGAACGTCACGATCTCGACGCCGGACTCGATTGCCCGGTTGATCGGCTCGATGAAGGGGTCCGACTGCATGGGATGCAGCAGGATGCCGGCCGGCTTCTTGACCAGGTCCTGCTCGAAGGACGCGATCTGCTTGGTGATGTCGTAGTCCGGCGTGCCCGAGAACACGGTCTCGCAGCCCATGGCCTCGGCGGCCTGCTTGAAGCCCTGGTAGACGGGGACCCAGTAGGGATGCGCCGACACCATGACGTTCATGATGTAGGTCTCGCCCGGCTCGCACTGGAACTTGCTCTGGGCCTGGGTGGGAAGAATGCCGGCGATCGCGATGCTGCCGGTCAGCACGGCGAGGGCGCCGGCCTTGTATAGCTTCGTCATAATGTCTCCTCCGATCATTCGAGATCGCTTCTGCCCGACTCTCCCTGTCGTGCAACAAATCCCGTGTTGCGAATTTTCTTGCAACGAGACTTTGAATAGACCACGCCATCACGGCCGTCAACACTCTTGCACGAAAATTCGTGTACTGGAATTTATTTCAGCGATCAGAGGGCAGGAATGGGCGAGCGACCTCCCTGTGCCTGTATGCGGGCGCAGGGAGGTCGCGTTCGCGACCGGATAATTGCGATAGGCGGCTGTCTTGCGCCCCCTCAGCCGCCGAGATTGCGGCTGTCGCGTCCATCGACGAGGAGCATGCCCACGATCACGCAGCCATAGATTGGCCGCGCCGGGACAGAAGGGCCGGCGCCGCAGCGCCGACCAACGTTCGCACTATTCGAACTCGCTGGCATTCTCGGCGGTGACCAGAGCGGCACCGGAGTCGATCAGCGCGGGAACGGTCTCGCCATTGATCGCCTTGACCAGGGCATCGACGCCCAGTTCGGCCATCTTGGCGGGGAACTGCGCCACGGTGGCATCTTCCTGGCCCGAAGCGATCTTTTCGAGTTCGCCGCAGCAGGCGTCAAAGCCCACCAGCACGATGTCGTCATTGGCAATGCCGGCATTCTCGATAGCCTGGGCGGCACCAACGGCCGGCGGGCCACAGGCCGCATAGATGGCCTTGAGGCCCGGATTGGCGGTCAGCAGGTCTTCCGCCACCGAGATGCCAAGCTCTTCTGTACAGTTGGTGCCATTGCGGCCGACGATTTCCACCGCAAGTCCGTCGAGACCTTCCAGCATGCCGTTAACACGGTCATCAAGGGCAGGCACGCCCGGCACGCCTTCCAGGATGCCCAGCGTGTCGCCTGCTGCCAGCACCGATTTCAGATACTGCCCGGCAATCACGCCGGCGGCGTAGTTGTCGGTGGTCGCGAGAGCCGTGGCATTGGTCCAGTCGGGGATGGAATTGTCCATCAGCACAACCTTGACCCCAGCCTCGACGGCCTTGTCGAGCGCCGCAGCGACCGTCGGGTCGACCGGGGTAATGGCGATACCCTGAACGCCCTGGGTGACCATGGATTCGATCAGCGCGATCTGGCCCTCGATATCGGTGGCCGAGGCACCCTGGCCGTAGATGATCTCGACGCCCGGATTGGCCTCGGCATAGGCCTTGGCCGCATTTTCCATGGTAGCGAAGAACGGCACCGGGAACTTGGTTATGAAACCAAGTTTCACATCTGCCGCCAGCGTGGGAGAGACGATGGACGCAGCGAGCGCCAGCCCTCCCAGTATTCGGAACAATCTCATAGGTATCCTCCCTTGCGGTGGCGGGCCACAAGGCCCGCCGTTCGTCACCACCGGTTGCCCGGCGGCAAACTCTCATTCGGCGCCGATGATCATCGAGACCAGATGCTGCTGGTTGGACCGATCCGGCTGCTCGATCTCGCCCACCTTCTGGCCCTGCCGCAGCACCACGGCGCGGTCGGCCAGTTCGATGACATGTTCCATATTGTGGGTGATCAGGATCACCGCGTTGCCCTCGTCCCGGAGCTGGGCAATCAAATCGAGCACCTTGCGGCTTTCGCGCAGTCCGAGGGCCGCCGTCGGCTCGTCAAGAATGACCACCTTGCGGGCAAAGACCGTGGCCCGCGCCACCGCAATCGCCTGCCGCTGGCCGCCAGACATCAGCGCCACCGGCGCATCGAATTTGGGCAGCTTGACCTTGAGCCGGTCGATAACGGCGGCGGCCTCGCGATCCATCTGGCCGGTCGCGAGGAAGCGCATGCCGCGCGGCAACCAGCGCGGAAAGGATAGCTCCCGGCCGCAGTAGAAATTCTCGGCCGGGGTCAGATTGTCGAACAGCGCCAGGTCCTGGTAGACCGTTTCCACCCCGGCGCTGCGCGCTGCGGCGGGAGAATGCAGCGCCACCTTCTCGCCATCGAGCAGGATATCGCCCTCGTCCAGCCCGTGCACACCGCTGATGCATTTGATCAGCGTCGATTTGCCCGCGCCATTGTCGCCCAGCAGGGCCAGCACCTCGCCGCGCCAGGCCTTGAGCCCCACACCCTTGAGGGCATGGACGGCGCCGAAGCGCTTGTGCGCCGCGCGCACTTCGAGCACTGGCGCGGTCATGACTGGGCTCCCGCCTGTCGAGTCCGCATGCGGGATTCCAGGTGATTGCGCAGCACGTCGGATTCCACCGCCAGCACGATGATGACGCCGATGGCGATGAGCTGGAAGTAGAGGTTGACGTTGAGCAGGTTGAGCGCGTTGCGGATGACGCCGATCATCACCGCGCCGACCAGCGCATGACCGATATGGCCGCGTCCGCCCAGGAAGCTGGCGCCGCCGATGATGACGGCCGCAATCGTATCCAGTTCGAGCAGGTTGCCGTAGAGCGGCGACCCCGCCTCGGTGCGGCCGGCCAGCAGGATGGCGCCGACGCCGCAGCAGAGACCCGCGATGACATAGGTGGAGACAATGACGCCGTTCACCGGAATGCCCATGCGCCGGGCCGCCTCGGGCTGGCCGCCCACGGCATAGATCCAGCGCCCCCAGACGACATAGCGCGCCATGATAAAGACCAGCGCAGCCATGGCGAAAACGACAAAGAAGGAGTTCGGCACGCCCAGTGTGGTGCCGCCGCCAATGGCCGCGATCATCTCGGGCATGCCGCGCATGGTGGTGTGACCGATCGACAGCTCAAGGGCGAGGCCGCGCGCGATCGACAGGGTGGCCAGCGTGATGATGAAGGGATGCGGCAATCGGCCGTAGACATAGACCAGGCCATTGACGGCCCCAACGGCAGCCCCGGCCAGCAGCATGGTGCCCATCACCACCACGGCATTGTCGTTGATGCGGAACATCAGCGCACCCAACACGGTGGCAAGAGCCAGGTTCGAGCCGACCGACAGGTCAATGCCGCGCGTCAGGATCACCAGGTGCTGGCCCAGCGCGACCACGGCAATCACGGCGATCTGCGCCAGGATGTTGGAGATGTTGCGCGGGGTGAAGAAGTTGGGCACGGCCAGGCTGAGGATCACGACCAGCACGATGAGGATAACCACCGGACCGGCGCTCAGCAGCCGCAGCGCCAGCGACAATCCGGTCAAGCGCTCTCGATCCGCGCCGCGACGCGCGGACGGGTCCTCTCCCATAGTATCGGCTTGCACTTCGTCCTCCACGGTTCGGCCCTGGGCCGCCGCGTCTATCCGTTTGTGCTAATAAATATCAGATAATATTATGCGTCAAACTCTTTTTGTGGATCGGAAATTGCCAGAAGGTGCAAGCGCCGCCGGCGGTCATACAGGTGCAGTCGCGTCGCGGTTGTGGACCCGTCTACGCTCCTGTTGATAATCTTCCCGTCCGTCCGGCTCCTGCCCCCACAGGCAGGCCCCGCATCGATACCAGTGCATATTGGAGCGATGTTGATCACATTATGAATAATATCACCATCCATCCACCGCTCGCGTCGAGGCTCGTGTGCTGGAGCCGGAACAGCTTTCTCGCGATCACACCGGGCCAGATGTGGGCCTCTTTTTTGGCCGCGTTCAAATCAGAGCGGCCGGGCCAAACGGGAAGCGCAGGAGGGCACTCATCCCGGAGGCTGGTTGCAGGGCTTCCCTTGAGGCAAAGCAAAAGGGCCGGTGCTGAGCACCGGC
>CBFGPB010000069.1:0-10954 GCA_965650545.1 uncultured Devosia sp.
TCGGGGTGATATTTGACGCCGGGCTGGTAGTCGGGAATGCCGTGATACTGGCGGGGGTTGAACCGGAAGTTGAGGAGGTCGCCCGGGTCTTCCTGTTCCTGCTGGAGCCGGCGGAATGCCAGGAGTTCGTCGCGCATTCTTGCGCCTTCGGTGGCCATATGCCACTGGCCGATGAAATGCAGGATGCTCTCGTCATACAGAGCCGAATAGACGATCATGGCGCTTCTCCTCCATGCGGCCGCGCGGCCGATAGAACGGCTGACCTGCGCGGTGTCGCGCAGGTCGTGTTTGCAGGTCTCTGAGGAGTGCGCTCAGGCCTCGGCGTCGTCGCCGCCGGCACTGGTGTAGTTGGTATCGCCGCCCACGATGGTGACATCGATCGCATTCTGCTGCAGGTTCGCGCCCAGCACGATTTCCTGCGAGAAGGCGTTCGAGCTCAGAGCAGCGTCGGCGCTTGCGGCAGCCGAGGCTGCGATGTCATCGCCCGCGTCGATCCGCCAGCCGGCACTGTCTTCGCTGTCGTGGCCGCCGCGGTGGTGACCGCCATCGGAACCAGCTCCGCCGCCACCGCCGATTCCGTCACCGGCTTCGGATTCGCCGCCCTTGGCTTCCCAGGTCATCGTGTATGTGCCGGAATTGTCCATCCGGACGTCACGCAGGGAGTCATTGTCGACGAGGTCGGCAATCTGGTTGACGGCAAAGGCGGAGTTGTTGTTGCCCGTTTCGAAGGCGCCATCAAAGATGTCTTCGAAGTTGACGTCGTCGCCCGGGTCATAGTCGATCGATGAATCGTCGTCGGCCATGAAGATGTTGTCGAAACGAACATCCTCCATGTCGAGATCGGCGAAGTCGTTGTCATCGGGCGTGCGCAGGTGGTCGAGGTCCAGGTCGAGATCAACATCGACGTCGACGTCAACGTCGGTGTCGCTGCTGTTCTCGTTGTAGTTCAGGTTGGCGTTGCCGTTCAGGTTACCGTTGAGGTTGCCATTGAGATTGCCATTGGCATTGAGGTTCTCGCTGGTGGACTTCTGCCACTGGCCCTGGTCCTGATCTTGGTCCTGCTCCTGCTCTTGTTCCTGTTCCTGTTCCTGTTCCTGTTCTTGGTCCTGATCCTGGAGCTGGGCCTGGAGTTCGGCCTGGAGCTGGGCCTGCAGTTCGGCCTGAGCCTGGGCCTGTTCCTGATCCTGGTCGAGGGGATGGTAGTTGTGGTGCCTACGGGACATGGTGGTTCTCCACTGTCATGCGATCGGATCGGCAGAACCCCACTCATCTCAAAAGGGCCATTTGCCGAATATCGCTTGCGTTACCGGCCGATGGCGCAAGGGCATCCGTTGCCAGAACACCTGTGCAAGGTGCTGGCCCGAAGGCAATCGCAGCATTGACCGTGGGCTGAATGACCGCCCTTGACACTTGCCAAGGCAAACCGGCCGAC
Source organism: uncultured Devosia sp. (assembly GCA_965650545.1). Lineage (GTDB taxonomy): Bacteria > Pseudomonadota > Alphaproteobacteria > Rhizobiales > Devosiaceae > Devosia. Next base: position 1,433 of record CBFGPB010000069.1, read on the forward strand.
GGCGCCAAATGGCAAACCGTCATTCCAGGGCCCACCTGGAACAGGCTGATCCCACCCCGAATGCCCGGTGAAGTTAAGACGCCAATTCGAGCTAAACCGTTGGACAGATCAAGCCGGAGGAGAATTTGACGAGCGTCAAGTCAGGGGCAGTTCTTTCTGCGCATCTACTGGCTCCTTCGGGCTAGCCCGGAGGACGCGGGCGCTCGGAGCGGCCGCTGGGGACGCGCGAGGATCGACCATTTGCGCCATGAGGGAGACGGAGGAGATCATGATGACGACCCCGCGCGCCAATTCCGCACCGGCTGACCGCCTGCACAGTGATGGAGGCCTGACGGCGCTGCCGCGCATGCTGTTCCGGGCCACGCAGGACGTGATCTCCCGCGCGCTCGTACGAGCCGTGGCCGACTGCTATATCGACTACCGGGTGGACCTGGTGTCGCAATTGCCAGGTGACTTGGATGGTGTGGCGCTGGTCGCCTTCCAGCTCGATCCCGAGGCCAATGCCGAGGCGGATGTGGGCAGGGTCCGGAGGCTCTATCCGGGAGCGGTGCTGACGGCGCTGGTGGGCAGCCCGGCACAGGTTCCGCCCGGGATAGAGGAACTGGTCGGGCGGGGCCAGTTGCAGGGGGTCGTGCCGCTCACCTTATCGCTTTCCCTGTGGCTGGCGGCATTCGGCCTGCTGCTCAATGGCGGCATCTACCTGCCACCCGGCATCCTGCTGCGGCCCGAGGTCAATGATAACCCGGTGACGCCGGGCGAAGCGGATGACAACGGGCAGCGGCCGCCAGAGGCCGGCAATCAGGAAGAGCTGACCAACCGCGAGCAGGAGGTGCTGCGCCTGCTTTCCATGGGCTTTCAGAACAAGATCATCGCGTCGCGGATGAACCTCTCCGAATACACGGTGAAGGTGCATGTCCATAACATCATCCGCAAGCTGCACGTGCACAACAGAACCCAGGCGGCCGCCTATTGGCTGGGCAACGGGCCGCGCCGCCCCGACAACCGTTCAGCCAGGAGCACGGGGCATGGTCGCAATCAATGAAACACTGCTGCTGGTCGGCCGCATGAACTATGTCTGGACCAATACGGAGAGCCTGTTCATCTACCTCATCGCCCAGTTGATGGGGACAACCAAGGAAGCGGCCATCGTGGTTTTCCTGACGCTCAACACCACGCGTGCGCGGCTCGACCTGATCCAGCGCCTGGCCAAGCTCCCCACCACCGGCGCAGAAGACCGCAGCGCCGTACTCGGCTTTGCCGATCGCCTGGGCAAGGAGAGCGGTGTGCGCAACAAGTTCAACCACTGCATCTACTCCTTCGACGAGAAGGGCGAGGCCAGCACCCAGCTGATGCGCGTTGCCGATGTCGGCGAGGACCTGCGCTATGGCAAGGTCGAATTGCTCGATCGCGGCGAACTGGACCGGCTTAACATGGCGATCGACCGGATCGTTTCGGTCAATCGCGACATCTGGGACTATATTCGCGCCCACCGGATCGCGGTCTAGGTCCGAAGCGGGTCAGGCACCGCTGCCCCTGCCACGCCGGACCGGATCGCATTGTTGGCGGTGCGGTGATTTGGGGGCAGGGACCAGGGAGGCAGCCGGCATCCGGGGGTCTAGATCCTTAGCCCGGATTGATCGAAGGCCAGCAGGGCGCCGGGCTCAAAACCGACCGCGATCGCGGCGCCGCCGGCTATGCGCGAGTGGCCCTTCTGCTGGATGGTGACCTTGGTCTCGCCATCCTTGCCCACGGCATAGACGTAGGACACGCCGCCCAGTTGCTCGACCACCTGAGCTGAGGCGGTCAGCGCCGGGGCGCCCGGGACGGCCTCGGCAAAATGCTCGGGACGAATGCCAACCTGGATCCGCTCGCCCACCGCGCCACCTGTGCCGCGGCGCCTGACGGTGAGGCCAGGGGCGTCGAAGGCCGAGAGCGACACGGTCATCACCGGGCCGTCGATTGCGGTGATCGTGCCCTCGAGGAAATTCATGCGGGGCGAGCCGATGAAGCCGGCCACAAAGATGTTGTCGGGATTGTCGTACAGCTCGATCGGGCTGCCCTGCTGCTCGATCCGGCCGGCGCGCAGCACGACGATGCGGTCAGCCAGGGTCATGGCTTCCACCTGGTCATGCGTCACATAGACCATGGTGGCGCCCAGTTGCTGGTGCAGCTTGGCAATTTCGATGCGCATCTGCACGCGCAGCTCCGCGTCGAGATTGGACAGGGGCTCATCAAACAGGAAGGCCTTGGGCTGGCGCACGATGGCGCGGCCGATGGCGACGCGCTGGCGCTGGCCACCCGACAGTTGGCGCGGCTTGCGCTCGAGCAGTTCAGTCAGCTCCAGGATGCGTGCCGCTTCCATGACGCGCTCGGAAACCTGGTCCCTGGGCATGCCGCCCATCCGGAGGCCGAAGCCGAGATTCTGCTCGACCGTCATATGCGGGTAGAGCGCATAAGATTGAAATACCATGGCGACGCCGCGCTCGGACGGGTCAAAATCGGTAACGTCCTCGCCACCGATCATGATGTTGCCCGAGCTTGGCTCCTCGAGGCCCGAAATGGTGCGCAGCAGGGTGGATTTGCCGCAGCCCGAAGGCCCGACAAAGACCACGAACTCGCCGTCGCCAATATCGAGGTCGATGTCGCGGATCACCTGGACCGCGCCGAAGCTCTTGTTGATGCCTCGAAGTTTCAGTTCTGCCATCGTCTCCTCCTTGCCGATGGTTGGGGGCGCTCAGCGGCTGGCCCAGAGAGCGCCGCGCTCGAAAATGGTGCGCATCTGCGGCACCTGGAATTCGTCAACCACATGACCCAGGGCGGAATAGAACACCCGCCCCTTTCCGAAGCGCCGCTTCCAGGCCACGGGCATGACCACGCCATCGATCTCATCGAAGTACTGGCCGGAAAAGGTGGTCGTGGCGAGGACTTCGACGCTGGGATCGAAATGCATGTAGTACTGCTCGGAATGGTAGGTGAAATCGCCGATGCCCTGCATGATCGGGTCGTCCGGGCGCGTCACGTTGACGGTGAAGTCGATGATGTTGCCCGGATGGGCGACCCACTGGCCGCCGGTCATGAACTGGTAGTCCGGCTCGTTGCGGAAGCTGTCGCACATGAGGCCGTGAAATCCCGCCAGGCCAGTGCCGGCGCGTACGACAGCCAGCAGGTTGGTGAGTTCCTCGCGCTCGATGCGGGACATGGTGATGGCCGGGATGATGAGATCGTAGCGGCCGAGGGTCTCGTCGGCGAAGGCCTCGGTGGTCGATTCGATATCGACGGAATAGTCCCGAGCTTCCAGGAGGGAGGCGACAAACCGAGCGCTTTGTTCAGGGGTGTGTCCGTCCCAGCCTCCCCAAACGATCAGAGCGGATTTCGTCATTTCTGTTCCTCCTGGTAGGCAGATGTCCATGGGGCGCTGTAGATGTCGCGCAGCATCAAGGCCGCGGCACCGCGGGCCCAGAGTTGATCGTCGAGCGTGTGCAGAATGAGCTCGGTGGCCGCAAAATGGGCCCTGAAACTGTTGGCCGCCGCCGCAGCCCGAAGGGCAGGTTCGATCAGTTCACCCAGCCGGTCGGAGTCGAGCACGACGATAATCTTTGCCGGATTGATGAGATTGATCACGTGGGATATGCCCACGCCCAGCCGGGTCCCCTGTGCGTCGATCAGGGTGCGGGCCTCGGCATTCCCGGCGTCCGCTGCCTGGACAAGAGCCCCGGTAATGCTGGCCCGGGCGAGGGGGGTCTGAAGAAAATCGGGCCCCAGCACGGCGCCGGCCTGACGCGCCAGGGCGCCGTCGCTGACATGGGCATTGAGACAATCGAGCTGGCCGCAATCGCATTGCACGCCTTCGCTCGCGACCTTGAGGTGGCCGAAGGTGGGGCCAAGCGTACTGGCGCCGCGATGCACGTCATTGTCGAGCCAGAGGCCCAGGCTCGCGGTCTGATCGAGGACGACGACGGCAAAGCTGTTCTCGCGTTGCGCTGAGCCGAACCATGCCTCGGCCAGGGCGAGAAGATTGGCGGGCTTTTCCAGCTTTACCGGCAGGCCGGTGCGTTCAGACAGGAGCGAGGCCAGCGGCACCTCGCGCTCGCCGAAAACCGAGCTGGCATAGCTGCGGCCCGACCGGGGGTCGACAAGGCCGGGAATGCCAATGCCAATGCCGCGGATGCGCTTGCGGTCGACACCCGACTTGTTGATGCAGTCGTCCATCGCATCTTCGATCAGGTCGGCGATGACGTCGGCAGGTTGCCGCGACAGGCGGATGGGCAGTTGCACCGACGCGACCTGTTCGCCGGCGAAGTCGATGAGGGTGACCGTCGTTGCCGCCTCGGAAATCTTGATGCCAAGGACATAGCCCGCGTCTGCCACGAGACCCAAAAGGACGCGCGGGCGGCCGCGATGGGATTCCTCGTTGACCTGGGTGTGTATGGCGTGAATCAGCCCCTCTTCGATCAGAGCGCCGGTGATCGCCGAAACCGTTGTACCGCTCAGCAGGGTGCGCTCGGATATTTCGACGCGCGAGATCCGGCCATGGCGCCGGATGGTCTCCAGCACATGGAACTTGTTGATCTCTCGCATCAAAAGGGGGTCGGCAATCTTCACGACCAAGGCGGCACTCCGGGCAACAATTCAGGATCGGCGATTTAGTTTGTGTTCTATATCAAATTCTCTCGTTCGAACGGAACTCAAATCGGTCGCCATCGGCTGAAAAGCCAATTTTCTTCTTTACGGCCCTATACTTGGATCGGCGCCGCAACACCAATCCGACCGTGACGCCATTTGTGAGGTACGTTCCTCTTGCGTCTTTAATAAGGGATGCGTAGAAACTATCAAGCGATGAGTTCAGCGGGGACTGTCCCATCGCTGCGGCTGGGAGGATTTCCGGACGGGTTCCGGGGCCGCATTTTTGACAGGAGGAACACATGAAGCATATTGCGCTCGCCGCAATGCTGGGGCTGGCGATCATCGCACCCGCCCAGGCGCAGACTGTCGTACGGCATCTGCACATCACGTCCATTCCGGCCGAAGTCGAATTGATGAATTCGATCGCCGCCGATTTCATGGCACAGAACCCGGACATCAAGGTCGAGCTGCCCTTTCTCGAGAACGAAGCCTTCAAGGCCAAGCTGACCACGCTGCTGCAGTCCGCCGATGCGCCGGACGTGTTCCACTCGTGGGGCGGCGGCGTGTTCTACGAGCAGGCCGCTGCCGGCTTCCTGCGTCCGATCGAGGACGTGCTCAGCGACGAAGCCAAAGCGAGCGTCGGTACGGCCGGCGTATCGGCCTTCACGGCCCCGGATGGGCACCTCTACGGGGTGGCGCGCGACGTTTCCGAAGTCGTGCTCTGGTACAACAAGGCCCTGTTCGAACAGGCCGGGGTCGACCCGGCCAGCATGGCGACCTGGGAAGGTTTCCTGGCGGGCGTGCAGGCCTTCAAGGATGCGGGCATTACCCCGATTGCCATCGGCGCCAAGGACAAGTGGCCGGCCCACTTCTGGTGGTCCAAGCTGGTCGTGCGGCTGGCCGGGCAGGAGGGTTTCCAGGCTGCAGCGCGCGGCGAAGGCGACGGCTTTGCCGGCGAGGACTTCGTCAAGGCTGGTGAGTACTTCCTCGAACTGGCCGAAATGGAACCCTGGCAGGAGGGCTTCCTGGCGGCCACCTATGGCGATGCTTCGGGCTTTTTCGGCGACGGCAAGGCCGCAATGCACCTGATGGGCGACTGGGACTACGGCGCCATGAAGGACAACTCGGCGAGCAAGGAAGGTATTCCGGATGACCAGCTCGGCATCCTGCCCTTCCCGACCATCGAAGGCGGCAAGGGTGATCCCACGGACACGCTCGGGGGTCTGGGCGGCGTGCTGTTCAGCAAGAATGCGTCGGATGCTGCGGTGAAGTGGATCGAGTTCTTCAACAATGCGGAGAACCAGGCCAAGTACGCCAAGGACGCCTATTATATCCCGATCGCCAAGGGCGCTGCCGACGTGATGACCAATCCGTTCAAGGTGCAGATCGGCCAGAATATCAGCAATGCCCACTGGCACGCCCTGTTCTTCGACCAGGCACTGGGCCCCAATGTCGGCGGCGTCGTCAATGACGTCTCGGCCGAACTGGCCGGCAATTCGATCAGTGCCGAGGAAGCCGCGCAGCTGATCAAGGAAGCGGTGGACGATTCTCTCTAGTCGCCACCTCCTGCCGGCGGGCGAAGCTGACCCTGAGCCCGCCGGCAATTCTCGGCAAACTGAACCTGATTGAGACACCACGACGCCGGCGGAACGGCGTTGCCGGGCGAGGACAATCGAACCATGACCAGCATCGCAGCAACCGACGCGAACAGACCGGCAGGCGTCCAGAAGCGCCGCTTCATGGAGCGCAAGAGCCTGTTGCCGCTCCTGCTGTTCCTGCCGCCGTCGATCATCCTGTTCACGGTTTTCGTCGTGCTGCCGATGGTGGACGCGGCGACGTTCTCGTTCTTCGACTGGAACGGCTATGGGCCGATTACCGACTTCGTCGGCTTCGAGAATTATGTCGATGTGCTCACGCATCGCAATTTCGGCACCGCCGTCCGCAACAGCCTGATCGTGGTCGCGGTGTCACTGGTGATCCAGCTGCCGCTGGCCATGTGGTGCGCGATCGCCCTGGCCGAAAAGTCCGTGCACATCAACGTGCTGCGCACGCTGTTCTTCCTGCCTTTCATGCTGGCGGAAGTGGCGGCGGGGCTCATCTGGAACTTCGTCTATGACGGCAATTATGGCCTGCTGCCGGCCATTGGCGGCGCCATCGGCGTGGAGACCCCCTTTGTCCTGGGCGACAAATTCTGGGTGATCCCGGCGATCATGCTGGTCATCACGTGGAAGTATTTCGGCTTCCACATGATGATCTTCATCGCCGGCCTGCAGTCCATTCCCGGGGAGATCATCGAGGCCGCCCGCCTCGATGGGGTGAAGCGCTGGCAGATCGTGCGCCATATCCAGATCCCGATGATCCGCTCGGCCATCGTCATCTCGGTGTTCTTTGCCATTACCGGCGCCTTGCAGCTGTTCGACCTCATCATTCCGCTCAGCAATGGCGGCCCGTCCCATTCGAGCCACACCATCGTCACCTTCCTCTACCAGTTCGGCATCCTGCGCATGAAACTGGGTTTTGGCGGCGCCATCAGCGTCATGCTGTTCATCGCCTGCGTGATCGTGGCGCTCGCCTATCGCCGTGTCCTCTTCAAGGTGGAGCAGAACTGATGACCGCCATTGCCAAGAAGCGCCGCCGCCCGGTCACGACCCCGATCCAGTGGATCACGCTGCTCGTCGTCGCCGCCTTCGTCATCGTGCCGTTCTACACGACAGCTTTGGGCGGCTTCAAAGAGATCGGCGAATTGCGGGTCAATCCTTTCGGCTTGCCTGCGAGCTGGGACCCGGTCCGCTTCGTCGAGATCCTCACCGGGCCGCGCTACTTCTCCTCGCTGGGCAATTCGCTGCTGATTGCGGCCGGCACGGTGGTGCTCTCGACGCTGGTCGCCTCGATGACGGCCTTTGCCCTGGCCCATATCAAGTTCTTCGGCAGCCGCTTCATCATGGGCTATCTGATGCTGGGCCTGCTGTTCCCCTCGGCCACCGGCATCCTGCCGCTCTTCATCAAGATGCGCGACCTGGGCATGCTCGACAGCCATTGGGGCATCATCACCGTGCAGGTGGCGTTCAGCGTGTCCTTCTCGGTGCTGCTGTTCCACAATTTCTTCAAGGAACTGCCCAAGGAGCTGATCGACGCAGCGCGGATGGACAATTGCGGCTATGTCCGCATCTACTGGTACATCACCCTGCCGCTCTGCCTGCCGATCATCGCCACGGTGGGCGTGTTCAATTTCGTGGGTAGCTGGAACAGCTTCCTCCTGCCGCTGATCGTGCTCAATTCGGAAGACAAATACACCTGGCCGCTCGGCATCATGCAGTTCCAGGGCCAGTACGGGTCGGACTGGCCGCGCATCCTCGCCTTCCTGACGCTCTCGATCATGCCGGCCATCGCCTTCTTCCTGCTGGCGCAGCGCTATGTGATCTCGGGGCTGACCGGCGGGGCCGTGAAGGGGTAGGGCCCGGGCGCGGGACGGCGGGGCGGACTGGATGTGCGGAAGCGCCGCGCGGGCGGGTCTCCCGGCGGGTCTGGCTTGATCTTTTTGCCTGCCATTCGAGCGTAGCTCTCATGGCCTTCTCGTTTCAAATCGGTCCACCGGACCGATTTGGCCTGCCGCACAACTCGAAGTGCGGCATGGGGCGAAGATCACTTCGGTGCCGGTCGTCCGGCGAAGAGGTAGTGGGTGAAGCAAGCTTCGCCCCATGCGACCGGAGGCTCTTCGGGGAGGACCGTCCGTGGCTCAGCTCGTGCCAACGCTGGGCCCTTGGGCCCTGACCGGGGAGCGAATTCGGTCCCGGATCATCCTCTTGCCGAAGGATCGAGGGCGACCCCCCAATCATCCGATCCCCCCACACCGACCGTTCGTCGCGACCGCGCAGCATGTGCGGAGATGGGAGGGAGTATGGGGGAGGGTTTTGGGGGCGGGGATTAGTTTTGCGTCGGTGACGGTCGCCCCTTTCGACAGGCTCAGGGCGGGGGCGGCTTACTATGACGGTGGGGAGATTCATGCGCGGATCGATCCCGCGTGCCGCCCCCTCGACAAGCTCAGGGCGGTTCGAGGCTCCGCTTCGCTGCGCACCTCACCATGAGGCTCTTGAGGGAGCGGCGCAGGCGGAACTATCGGGAACCCTCATCCTGGGAAGCACTCACTCCGTGAGCCCTCATCCTGAGGTGCCGCGCAGCGGCCTCGAAGGACGAGGCGGCCGTCACCGCTGCTTGCGGCTCGCCAATCCAGGAAGCGCCTCATAGTCGTAGCGGATCAGCGCTTCCTTCTTGCGGCGGGTCCAGCCCTTGATCTGCCGTTCGCGGTCGATGGCGTCGAGCATTCGCTCGAAGGTTTCTGTAAAGACCAGTTCCACCGGACGACGGCTCTTGGTGTAGCCATCGCCAATGCCCTGATTGTGCTCCCAGACGCGCGCCTCCACCGGCTTCTTGGTGAGGCCGGTATAGTAGGAGCCGTCCGCGCAGCGCAGCATGTAGACGGTGACCTGCATGTCGTCCTCCGATGTGGAGGGTGAGGGGAAATGCCTGGCCTGGCAAGTTGGTGATTTTCCGGGCCGCTCATCTGGAGGAGGCGTGCACTCCCGTGAGCGGCGCACCACTATGAGCCCTCATCCTGAGGAAGCGCGCACTCTCGTGAGCCCTCATCCTGAGGTGCCGCGCAGCGGCCTCGAAGGACCGGGGGCGGCTTACTGAGATGGCGTGGAGGTCCATGCGCGGATAAATCGCGCTTGCCGCCTCGTGGTTCGAGGCTCCGCTTCGCTGCGCACCTCACCATGAGGCTCAGGAGGGGGAAGCGCAGACGGGACCGACGTGGGCCTCGTACGGGGGCAGAGCGTGCTCCCGTAAGCCCTCATCCTGAGGAAGCGCGCACTCTCGTGAGCCCTCATCCTGAGGTGCCGC
>CBFGPB010000070.1:0-10882 GCA_965650545.1 uncultured Devosia sp.
ATGGGCGATCTGGCAATCTTTTACGAATGGGCGATGTTTGCCGTGCGCTGGCTGCATGTGGTGACGGCCATTGCCTGGATCGGCTCGTCCTTCTATTTCATCGCGCTGGATCTGGGCCTGAGGAAGACCCCAAGCCTGCCGCCGCTTGCCCATGGCGAGGAATGGCAGGTGCATGGCGGGGGCTTTTATCACATCCAGAAATACCTGGTGGCGCCCGAATTCCTGCCCGAGCACCTGACCTGGTTCAAATGGGAAAGCTACGCGACCTGGCTTTCAGGCGCGATGCTGCTGGTGCTGCTCTATTACGTTGGCGCTGACCTGTTCCTCATAGACCGCAACGTGCTTGACGTGCCCAACTGGGTGGCGATCCTGCTCTCGGCCGGGTCCATCGTGCTGGGCTGGCTGCTCTACGACACGCTCTGCAAGTCACCCATCGGCCAGTCGACGACCGGGCTGATGCTGGTGCTGTTCGCCATCCTGGTGGCCATGAGCTGGGGCTATACGCAACTCTTCACCGGTCGCGCGGCCATGCTGCATATGGGTGCCTTCACGGCGACCATCATGACCGCCAATGTGGCCATGATCATCATTCCCAACCAGAAGATCGTGGTGGGGGACCTGAAGGCCGGGCGGGTGCCCGACGCCAAGTATGGCAAGATCGCCAAGCAGCGCTCGCTGCACAACAACTACCTGACGCTACCCGTCATCTTCTTCATGCTCTCGAGCCACTATCCGCTGGCCTTTGCCACGCAGTGGAACTGGATCATCGCCTCACTGATCTTCCTCGTCGGCGTCGTCATCCGGCACTATTTCAACACGCGCCACGCGCGGAAGGGCAATCCGCACTGGACCTGGGCGGTGGCGGTGATCCTGATGCTGGTGATCGCCTGGCTCTCGACGTCGCCCAAGCTGCCGGGCACTGAGAGCGAACCCCTGGTGACCGCGAGCGGCGAGCGCTTCATGGCGACCGAACACTTCGCCGCGGCGAGCCAGACGGTGCAGGCGCGCTGCGGCATGTGCCACACCGCCGTGCCGGCCTGGGAGGGTGTCTACGAGGCGCCCAAGAATGTCATTCTCGACAATGATGTGGCTGTTGCCAACAATGCCCATCAGATCGCCATGCAGGCCGGCTGGAGCCATGCCATGCCGCCGGGCAATGTCACCGAAATGACCGCGGCGGAGCGGGCGCTGCTGGTCGAGTGGTATCGCGAGGGGTCTGGCTCATGAGCCGGACCATTCTGCGCGGCCGGGTGCTGAGCTTTCACCGTGCGCCGCAGGCCATCGACGATGCCGAGAGCTATCTCTATCTCGAGGACGGGGCGGTTTCGATCGATGACGGGATCGTCGTGGCGGTGGGCGATTTCGGCGCCGCCGAGACGACCGGTGCCACGGTCATTGACCACCGGCCCAACCTGATCCTGCCCGGCTTCATCGACCTGCATCTGCATTATGTGCAGAGCCAGATGATGGCCGCTTATGCCGGTTCGCTGCTGGAGTGGCTCAATACCTATACCTTCATCGAAGAGCAGAAGTTTTCCCAGCAGGGGCATGCCGATGCGGTGGCCGTCGATTTCTACGATGCGCTGATCCGGCACGGCACGACCACGGCGGTGGCCTATTGCTCGAGCCATCCGCGCTCGGTCGATGCCTTCTTCGCGGAAGCGCAGCGGCGCAACATGCTGATGGTCGGCGGCAAGGTGATGATGGATCGCAATGCTCCCGAAGGCCTCTGCGACACGGCGCAATCGGGCTATGACGACACCAAGGCGCTGATCGCCCGCTGGCACGGGCGGGGAAGGGCGCTCTATGCGATCTCGCCGCGCTTTGCCATCACCTCGACGCCGGCGCAGATGGCGGCAGCGCAGGCGCTCGTGGTCGAGCATCCCGACTGCTACGTGCAGACGCATTTGAGCGAGAACGACGCCGAAATCACCTATTCGATGGAGCTCTATCCCGGCTCGCCGGACTATACCGGGATCTATGAGGACTACGGCCTGCTGGGCCGCAAGACGCTGCTGGGGCACTGCATCCATCTCAATCATCGCGAGACAGGAGTGCTTGCGGAAACCGGCGCAGTGGCCGTGTTCTGCCCGACCTCGAACCTGTTCCTGGGCTCGGGCCTGTTCGACCGCGAGCGGCTGATGAACAATGGCGTGCGGGTGGGCATTGCCACCGATATCGGCGGGGGCACGAGCGTCTCCATGCTGCGCACGCTGGACGAGGGCTACAAGGTGCTGCAATTGCGCGGCCAGCGGCTCAATCCCTTCGCCTCGTTCCACATGGCGACGCGCGGCAATGCCGAGGCACTGGCGCTGGAGGACACGATCGGCTCGATCGCGCCGGGCATGGCCGCGGACCTTGTCGTGCTCGATTCCGCGGCGACGCCGACCATGAGGATGCGGCACGCCACAATGAGCACGCTGGCCGAGGAACTGTTCCTGCTCCAGACCCTGGGCGACGACCGGGCCGTTGCGGAAGTCTATGTGGCTGGCGCAAGGGCGAAGTCGACTTTAGGCGGGTTGTGAGCCATTTGTGCTTCGCCTAGGTTGCGGCGGGCTTCTCCCCCCGGGAGCGGCGTAGAAAGAGCGAGACGTCACCCATGACTGACTACCTGACCAAATCCGGCCTTTCCGTGCACAAGCTGCTTGTCGACTTCGTCGAGAAAGAAGCGCTGCCGGGACTGGCGGTATCGGCGGAGCAGTTCTGGGATGGGCTGGCGGGGTTGGCGCGCGAACATGTGCCGACCAATGCGCGGCTGCTGGCCAAGCGCGATGATATCCAGGCCAGGATCGACGAATGGCACCGCAAGTATGGGCCGGTGGCCAATAATGCGCAGGGCTATGAGTTCTTTCTGAAAGAGATCGGATACCTGGTGCCGGAGCCGGGCGATTTCACCATCGAGACCGAGGGGCTCGATCCGGAAATTTCGAGCATTTGCGGGCCGCAGCTGGTCGTGCCGGTCAGCAATGCCCGCTATGCGCTCAATGCCGCCAATGCGCGCTGGGGTAGTCTCTACGACGCCCTCTATGGCACGGACGCAATTTCGCGCGAGGGTGAGCTGGCGCCGGGCAAGGGGTTCAATGCCAAGCGCGGCGCGGCGGTAGTGGCGCGGGCGGCGCAGTTCCTCGACGAGGCGTTTCCGCTGAGCACCGGCAGCCATGCCGATGTCACCAGCTATGTCGTGGTGGAGCAGGGCGGGATCGCCAATTTCGTCATCGACACCAAGGCCGGGCCGGCGACGCTCAAGGATGGCGCGGCTTTCGTGGGTTATGCCGGCAAGGGCGACAAGGCCGAAATCGTGCTTCGGCACAATGGGCTTCACGCGGTTCTCGTCATCGACCGGTCGAGCCCGATTGGCGCGACGCATCCAGCGGGCCTCAGCGATGTCATCGTCGAGGCGGCGCTGACGACGATCCAGGATTGCGAGGATTCGGTGGCCGCTGTGGATGCCGAGGACAAGGTCGGCGTCTATCGCAACTGGCTGGGGCTGATGCAGGGGACGCTCGAAGACACGTTCGAGAAAGGCGGGCAGACCATTACCCGCAAGCTCAAGGCCGACCGGGTCTACCAGGGTGCCAATGGCGGTGAACTGGTGCTCAAGGGGCGTTCGCTGCTCCTGGTGCGCAATGTCGGGCACCTGATGACCACCGATGCGGTGCTGCTCGATGGCAAGCCCATTGGCGAGGGGCTGATGGATGCGGCGGTGACGGCGCTCTGTGCCATGCACGACAGGGGCGCCAATGCCCGCAATGGCGCGATCTATGTGGTCAAACCCAAGATGCACGGGCCCGAGGAAGTGGCCTTTGCCTGCGCCATCTTTGCCTCGGTCGAAGGGTTCCTGGGGCTCAAGCCGAACACGATCAAGATCGGCATCATGGATGAGGAGCGCCGGACCTCGGCCAACCTCAAGGCCGCGATCTACGAAGCGCGGAGCCGCGTGTTCTTCATCAATACCGGCTTCCTCGACCGCACGGGCGACGAGATCCATACGTCGATGGAGGCAGGTGCGGTGCTGCGCAAGGACGAGATCAAGTCCGAGCGCTGGATATCCTCCTATGAGGACCGCAATGTGCTGATCGGCCTTGCCACCGGCTTTTCGGGCCGGGCGCAGATCGGCAAGGGCATGTGGGCGCGGCCGGACGACATGGCCGCAATGATGCAGGCCAAGATCGGACACCCGAATGCCGGCGCCAACACGGCCTGGGTGCCTTCGCCGACCGCGGCGACGCTGCATGCGCTGCACTACCACCAGGTCGATGTGTTCGAGGCGCAGAAGCGGCGGCACAACCAGCCAGTGCCGGGCCTCAGCGATCTCTTCTCCATGCCGGTGCAGGCGCCCTATTCGCTCAGTCGCGAGGAAATCACCCGCGAGCTCGAAAACAATGCGCAGGGCATTCTGGGCTATGTGGTGCGGTGGGTGCAGCAGGGCGTGGGCTGTTCCAAGGTTCCCGACATCAACAATGTCGGGCTGATGGAAGACCGGGCGACCTGCCGTATTTCATCCCAGGCGGTGGCCAATTGGCTGCGTCATGGCCTCGTCAGCCGCGACGAGGTGACGGCCGTGTTCGAGCGCATGGCGGCGGTCGTCGACGAGCAGAATGCCGACGATCCGCTCTATCGGCCCATGGCGGACAATTTCCAGTCCGTCGCCTTCCAGGCGGCACTGGACCTGGCGCTGCATGGGGCCGACCAGCCCAGCGGCTATACCGAGCCGCTGCTGCATGCGGCGCGGCGGAAGGTGAAGGCAAGGGACGCGAGGTAGGGGCGACCATACTGGAGTCGAACACCCTCCCCTTGACGGGGAGGGTTGGGGAAGGGTGCTTTCAGCCCCGGACATCCGGTGCGTGGCGCACCCCCTGCCAACCTCCCCCGTCTAGGGGGAGGTGTCGCGCTGGTGAGTGCAGAAGCATCGGCGCTCTGCCGCGCGCCTATTCGCAGGTGAAGCTCTCGTGGCTCTTCTCGTCGCCGCCGGTATAGCGGGCGATGAGCGGATGCGGGCAGAGCTTGCGGGTGATGCCGATCATGTCCGGGACATACTTGTTGTCCGGCGTGACCTCGGCGACCAGCGCGCCCGGCTGCTTGCCGTTTTCGACCCAATCCACCAAAGCATCGAAGGCATCGAACTTGTCCGTCGCGGGGCTCCCCGAGCCGTGACCCATGCCGGGCACGGTATAAAGCATGGCGAAGTCCTCGGCCTCGCCGCCGTTATTGGCGTCGAGCTTTTCGTACCAGCTGATAGTGTCCATGACCGAAAAGACCGGATCGCTGATGCCGTGGAAGACGATCAACTTGCCGCCGGCATCGCGGAACGCGGCCAGTTCAGGATTGTCCATGTCGGTTGGCGTCATGAACTCGACCGGCGACTCGGTGAAGGTGGCGTCCGTTGCCGTAACCGTGGCGTCCGTGTCGAAGTCATAGTCGAGCAGGAACTGCAGCAGCGAGGCTGGATCGCCGCCGACTTCGACAGGCGGATTGGAGAAGATCATGGCCAGCGAGGAGGCGCCCATGGTGGCAATCAGCGGGAGATTGTCCCAAGGCGGAATCGGGCTTTCCAGCTTCCAGAAGCGCCAGTCGCCGGTGGCGATACCACGATCCCAGGCCCAGTTGGTATAGAGCGCTTCGCCCTTGGAATTGGTCGGGCCAGCATGAATGCGCCGCAGGGCCTCAACCTGGGCCGGGCTGAGGCAGGCCTCGGTGGCGTTGCCCTCGCAAGTGAGCGCCGAAATGTCGAAGGTTGCCTGGCAGGCAGGGCTATCGGCAATGATGCCGTCCTCCAGCCCGTCCAAACCGTCGCAGGCGGCGACGATGGCGTCACCGACCAGTTGCAGTTCCTCCGGTGTGAAGGCCTTGCGGACATCGCCATTGACGGCGTGGAAGCTCTGCACGTCCCATGCGTGTTGCACGGCGGCGCGCGGCAGGTTGAAGCCGGGATAGGCGGCAAGAATGCCGTCGAAGGCCTCCGGCGACCGCGTCGCCTGCACCATGGCATGTCGGCCGCCATTGGAACCGCCGACGCCATAGCTGAAGGCGATAGCCTCACCATAGTAGTCCTCGACCAGCTTGGTCGCGACGGGATTGAGCTTCATCACCGCGCCATAGCCGTAGTCGCTGCGGGCTTCCGGATCGAAGCCGAACTTGGCGCCGCTGGCGAGCCCCGCCTCTTGATGGACCGAGCCGTCATGGCCGGCGTCGCTGGAGACGACGGCATAACCACGGGCGAGCGCTGAGTCGGAGGGGTCGCCATTGAGCAGGTTGCCCATGGCCGGAACAACGGCGCCGTCATTGCCGCCGTTGAACTGGTGCACGAAGCGGCCATTCCAGTCGTCCGGCAGGCGCAGCTCGAAGCTCACCTTGTAGGTGTTGCCGTCAATGCCGGTGCGCTCGCCGACATGGCCCCGCACCAGGCAGTGCGCGGTCGGCGACTCTTCGCCCACGGGTGTCGGCGTGGCTTCAGCAATAACGAGGTCCTCCACCCCGAAATCATGGCCGGTCACCGCGCTGCAATCCAAAGCTTCCGCATGTGCTGTTCCTGCCCATGCGCAGGCCACCATCAGGGTGCCCAGCGCCGCGGAACTGCGCCAAATCGTCGTCATCTCATCCTCCCTAGAGCATCATTGATGCCTCGTTATTGTTATGCGCAATAACAAAAAGGGCAAGAGGGGGTGCTGCTTTGCCAGGCTACGCGGCTGTCTCCAGACCGGCGCCGGGCAAAAGGCAAAACCATTCAGTGGTCTGCGGTTTATCGATTTAGCCATCGTGCTGTGGATAAGTCGTGCGCTGCAGCCTTGAGGTTCGTGCCTCAATCCAGCCGGTAGGTCGGCAGCATTATGCTCGTTTGTGCGTGAGCAATTTCCATGTCGTTCGCGACCATGTCGACGGCCGTGTTGATCGGCTCGGCCGTGCCCATGTTGCGCGCGTAGCGCGGATGGGCGCCCGAGGCGATGAGCAGGCGCAGGCGGTGGCCGGGCAGGAAACTGTGGGCCGTGGCATGGAGGGGAAAGGTCAGGCGCCAACTGCCATCGGGCTCGGCTGGCGTCTGGGGTGTCACTCGCACAAAGCCATCGCAGATGTTGCGGGACACGCCGTCCGGGCCCACATCGTTGAGACGGACGAAGAAGTCGGCATGGGGCAGACTGGCGCGGGCCACCAGGGTCACCTGGCATTGGCCGATGACGGTCAGCTCGCTGGTCAATACCCGGCTGGTATAGACGAGGACGTCCGGACGATTTTCCAGCGGTCCGTTGTCGACGCTACCGGCCCCGGTGAAGGCAAAAATGGCGCCTCCCAGATTGGGGGTGGGATCGGCAGGGTCGTAGCGATAGGCCGCATTGCCGTTGTCCGTGGCGCCATGGTCGGCAAGGGTACCATTGCTGCCGAGCGACCAGGTTTGCGGCAATGGCGGTCCGGGCGGGTAGGTCTCGAATTCGTGCCATTCGTCGCGCCCGGAAATGTGCAGGCGCACGGGGCGGGTGCGCAGGCCGGTGCGGTCGCCCATCAGGCAGGCGCGCATCCAGATCAGCGTCTCACGCAGATTGTCGCGCTGCAGTTCCTCGGCAATGTGAAACCAAGTCCCGACCGTGAGATAGGGCCGATGGCCGAGCGCCACGAGGCGCTGGTAGTCGGCCAGGAGCGGATCGAGCATGAAGTCGAACCAGCCGGAGATGAAGTGGACTGGTGGAGTCCTGTCGTTGAGGCGGTGGCGATGGTCGAGCGCGGTCCAGAAGGCGTCATTGCCGATGGCGTGTTCGAACCAGTGGCGCCAGAAGCCGATCTTGTGGCCTACGGCCTTCCGATCGGCTTCGATCAGCGGCAGGACGGCGGCCGCCCTCTGCGTGCGGCGCTCGATATCGCCCGAAAACATGCGGGCCGCCGTCGCCAGCGGACGATGGCGCAGGCCCTCAATCACCTGCACCCAGCTCAGCCACAGGTTGAGATGAAAGGCCCCGGAGGGAAAGACAACCGGCCGGAAATCGGCGGTCGTGACCTTGACGGCCAGGGCCGCCGTCTCGGGCAGGGCGTCACTGATCGCCCATTGCGCATAGCCCAGGTAGGACGGACCGGTCAGTCCAATGCGGCCATCAAACCAGGGCTGCGCCTTGATCCAGGCGAGCGTGGCGAGACCATCGGCGCGCTCATTGGCGAAGGGGTCGAACTCCCCGCCAGAGCGTTCGGTGCCGCGACAGGCCTGGATGACGACATGAAAGCCGCGCTCGGCATAGGCTTCGGCAATGCCGGCGAAGCCACGTCGTCCATAGGGCAGGCGCATCAGGATGGTCGGGTGAGGGCCCGGCGCATCCGGTGCATAGTGGTCGGTCTTGAGCAGGACACCATCGGCCATGGGAACGGCAATGCCGCGCTTGCGCCGCACGCCATTGAGCCGCGGCGGCAGGTCTTCGACCCAGGCCAGGTAGAGCGAGGGGAGGCTCATTGCTGGGAACTTCCATTTGAGATGGAAAGGGATCTGCGAAGCGCTTCCAAACCGTGGAGATGTTGGATGTTGGCCCGAGGCGGAGCGGCAAAACGGGGAAACACGACTGATCCTTCCGGGTTGACGCGTCCGGTGCCCTGAATCTGATCCACACCAAGGCATCTGCCAAGGGTCTTGATTGTAAGTGAGTACTTACTTACAATGTTGAACCATCAGCAGATCGGTTTGGAGGTGTTCAAATGCGTCAATCAAGCGAGGGGCCAATGCACGGCCCCATCATGCGCGCGGCTCTGGTCGTGCCCGTGGTCATCATGTTCCTGTTTTCCTTCTTCAATCTGTCGGCACCGCTCGATGCGCAGAAGGCCATGGCCGGGCTGAGCATTGGCGTGGTCAATCTCGATACCGGCATGGGGCCGCTCAAGCTTTCCGACCGGATGATGGATGGCATGGGTGAACGCCTGCCATTCGCGGTCGTGCCAATGGAAACTGCCGAGGCTGGAAAGGCGGCGCTCGAAGCGGGGGAGGTGGCAGCGCTGCTGACCGTGCCGGCGGATTTTTCCAGTGCTGCGGCCAGCGGGGGCACGATCAACATGGTGGTGACGTCCACCCAGCACCTGACGCCAGTCGAAGCGCAATTGGGCGCCATGCTCGGCCAGCAACTGCAGATGGGTGCCGCGGCGGCAATGGCGCAAGCGCCTTTGCCGGTCAAGCCGACGCTGACCGTTAGCAGTGAAGTGCTGCACCAGGCCCCCAACCAGTCGGCCTTGCTGGCGCCGGCCATTGCGACATTCGCCATTTGGGTGGGTAGTCTTGCGGGTGGGGTCATGCTGTTTGTCGCGACCGAGCAGGCCAAGGGTGGGCTCGGTACCAACCGCGTCCTGGGCCTGCGTCTGGCGGTGCCGCTGGTTGTGTCCGGGCTCGCCAGTCTCGTCCTTGGGCTGGTCATCGCCTGGCTGGGGGAGAGCTGGGCCGCTTTCCTGCCGCTTTGGCTGGTGCTCTGGGCCGGCATCTATGCCGTGGGTCTACTACTGGGGGGACTGCTTGCCGCGTTCAAGCTGTGGGCCCTGGTGGTCATCCTCCCCCTGGTCTTTTACCAGAGCCTGCTGGCCGGTGCGCAGGCCCCGGTACGTGCGGCGCCGGACTGGCTGCGCTGGCTTGGCGAGACCCTGCCTTTTCATGTTCTGCCGCAGGCGGTGCGGTCCGTGCTGATCGGTGGGCCGGATGGCGGTTTCTGGCCGGTGGCGGGCTGGAGTGTGCTGGTCGGGGTGGTGTTGATCGCTGCCGGGACTTATGTGTGGTCGGGCATGAAACGGAACACGGTTGCAAACCAGCATGGCTGAAGCCGGCCCCAGTGTCACATCGGCCACCGCCGTGGCCGATGTGATGGAACAGGAAGAAGGGGCGATGACGCCCGCCAAGCGCAGGATCGTCGAAATGGCGGTCCTGGCTTTTGCCGAGCAGGGCTATGCGGCCACCTCGACGCGCGACATCGCCACGCGGGCGGGTGTGTCCGAGGCCGCAATCTTCCGGCACTTTTCAAGCAAGAAAGACCTCCTGGTCCGCATCGTGCGTCCCCTGGCGGGACGCCTGATCGTGCCCACCGGGCTCGATGAACTGGCCGAGGCCATGCAGAGCGAAGCCAGCCTCGAAGGGATCCTGCGCCGATTGCTGACGACACGGCTGGCCTTTGCGCGCCGTTTTGCGCCGCTGGTGCGCATCATGGTGCAGGAAGTGCCCTTCCACCCCGAATTGCGCGAGGTCATGGCCCCGCATGTGGCCAAGGTGCGGGCGCAACTGAGCCTGCTGCTGGCCGCGCAGGTGCAAGCGGGTCAGGCGCGTGCCATCGACGTTGACAGCCTGCTGCGCATCGGCGCCTCGATTTTCATGGGCTATGTGCTGGCCTCCAGCCTGCCCCTGAACCGCACCTGGGATGACGAAGCCGAAATCGCCATCATGGCCGGCATGATGGCCAAGGGGCTGAGGCCGGACTGATCAGCCAACAAAGTCGAACTTGTCGACGTCGAACAGGCCCCGGTCGGTCATCTTGAGATGCGGGATGACCGGCAGGGCGAGGAAGGCCACCTGCAGGAAGGGTTCGGGCAGGACGCAGTCGAGCGCCTTGGCCGCATCGCGCAGATGATGGAGGTCGTGGGCGACTTCCTCAAAGGGTTTGAGGCTCATGAGCCCGGCAATGGGAAGGGCCAGTTCGGCGGTGACCCTGCCGCCATCGGCAACGGCGAAGCCGCCGCCCAGTTCGATCAGTCGATTGACCGCTGCCGCCATGTCGGCGTCATTGGCGCCGACAACGGTGATATTGTGGCTGTCGTGCCCGACTGACGAGGCGATGGCGCCACGCTTTAGTCCGAAGCCGGTGACGAAGGCGCGGCCGATATTGCCGTTCTTGCCGTGACGCTCGATGACGGCGACCTTGATGACATCGGCATCGAGATCGGG
>CBFGPB010000071.1:0-10863 GCA_965650545.1 uncultured Devosia sp.
GAATGGGCCTGACGCTCATCGAGGGCATGCCGCTGGGGGAAGTCGGCATTGACCGGGTCGACAGCTACCTGCCCCTGCGCGAACTGCATGAGCGCCTGTCGCGCCGCTACACGTTCACCAAGCTCGACAAGCGCACCGGCGGCCCCGCCCGCTATGTGCACGTCGCCGAGACCGGTGGGACGCTGGGCTTCATCACCCCGATGAGCCACAATTTCTGCGAGAGCTGCAATCGCGTCCGCCTGACCGCGACCGGGCAACTTTTCCTCTGTCTTGGGCAGGACGACCAGGTCAATCTGCGCGACGCCTGGCGGGAAGGCGGCGCTGCGGCGCTCGATGCGGCGCTCGACCACGCCATGGTCATCAAGCCCAAGGGACATGACTTCGTGCTCGATCGCACGCACACCGAGCCTGCAGTGGCGCGGCACATGAGCGTCACGGGGGGCTAGGCACTTCTAGCGCCCCGGTGCCCTTTCGATCAGTTCCACCAATATGCCGTCGGGATCGCGGACAAAGGCGACGCGACTGATCATTTCGGTGTTGTAGGCGCGGCGCGGGTGCTCGACGATCTCTACGCCGGCGGCTTCGAGCGTTTCGATCATGCCGCGAACGTCATCATAGGCGAGCGTCACATGCCGCATGCCCGCTTCGGTATGCGGCACGTCGCGAAAACGCGCGACGGGGTGCGCCGGCGCGGCGATTTCCAGCATGCCTCCACCGGCATCGAGAAAGGCAAGCTCACCACCGGCCGTGGTGCGCCTCAGGGCCAGGCGCAACCCCAGCAGCCCGCAATAGAAGTCGAGCGCACGGTCCATGTTGCTGACCGTCATGCCCACATGTTCGAAGCCCAGAAGCATGGCGGGTCCGACGCTACTTGTCGTCGTCGGTGATGATGGCGAAATCGAGCGGCAGGGCCGTGGTGTACTTGATCTGCCCCATGGCAAAGGCCGAGCTGACATCGGTCAGGTTGATCTTGCCGATCAGCCGCTTGTAGAAGGCGTCGTAGGCCCCGATATCGGGAACCACAACGCGCATCAGGTAATCGACCTCGCCGCTCATCCGGTAGAATTCCACAACTTCGGGGAACTCGTCGACCACGGCGGAGAACTTGCGCATCCAGGCGTCGTTGTGCTCGTTGGTCTTGACCGAGACGAAGACAGTGACCCCGACATTGACCTTGGCCGGGTCGAGCACCGCCACGCGGCGCTGAATGACCCCGTCTTCTTCCATCTTCTGGATACGGCGCCAGCACGGCGTGGTGCTGAGCCCGACCTTGCGGCCGATCTCGGCCACCGGCATGGTCGCATCCTTTTGCAGCAGCGTCAGAATTTTGCGGTCGATCTTGTCCAACGCCATTCCAGCCCCATGAAATCAGTTTTTGTTTGAGACGCCCCGCCAAGTCTTTGGCGGCAGAAGGAGTGCCATATTGCCCAAACCGGCGCAATAAAATTGCTCATTGGAATAGATCGGCTTTGGCAGGAATATCTTAACCCCAGCCATCGGCGGCCCGCCAGCCCCTTTGCCGGTGCCGCAGTAAAGTACACGCCGGACCGCCGCCGCGGGTAAGGCGATTTCACCGGCTGTTAACCACAGCCCCCATAAGGTCTGCCCATGAGCGTCGCGAACGCGTTTTTGTTCGCATCATCGAGTAACGAGTAAGACTTTCATGCCGGTTCCCGACGCCGATACCCGTGCCTCAAGCGGGCGTGACGGCAAGCGAGCAGCACAGAAGACGGTGCTTGAGGCCCGCCAACGGCTGACATCCAGCTCCGGGACGCGCGCCGATTTCGATTTCGAACTGATGCATGACTATGCCGATGCCCGTATCGGCGCGGCCCTGCCCATGGCCGCCATTGTCTGCATTCTTGCCATCGTGGCCAGCTTCTGGGTGCCGGTCACGGTTACGGCGATCTGGGCGGGGCTGGTGATCGCCAGCCTCCTCGTCGTGGTGCTGACCGCTCGGCGCTTCAAGGCCGCCGATCCGGGCAAGTTCAACGCGGCGCGCTGGACGACCAGTTTCGTGGCGGCGGAAAGCGTCGGCGGCCTCGCCCTGTCGCTGCTGGCCCTGTTCACCCTGGTGACCGACCCTGAGGCGCTGGCGCCGGTGATGTTCGCCATGGTTCTGGTGAGCATCGCCGCCAATGCGGTTGCCACCCATACGCTGCCGCAGGCGACGCTGATGAGCACGCTGCCGGTCACCACGACGGTTTCGATCTCCCTGATCGCGCTGGGCGGCACGCTCAACTACACGCTGGCCGCCGTGGCGGTCTGCGGTGAGATTTTCTTTCTCTACCTTGCCCGGCAATTGCATGGCTCGGAACTTGAAACCATCACGCACCAGGCCGAGAAGGACACGCTGATCTACGAACTGGAAGAAGCGCGCAACATGTCCGACGAAGCGCGCCGCCATGCCGAGCAGGCCAATATTGCCAAGAGCCAGTTCCTCGCCACCATGAGCCATGAGTTGCGCACGCCGCTCAACGCCATTATCGGCTTTTCCGAAGTGCTGAAGTCGGAGTTGCTGGGGCCGCACCAGGTGCCGCAATACAAGGAATATGCCGGCGACATCCATGCCAGCGGCCAGCATCTGCTCAATCTCATCAACGAACTGCTCGACCTCAGCCGCATCGAAGCGGGCAAGTATGAGCTCAACGAGGAAGTGGTGTCCCTGGTGGACATCGCCGCCGACTGCCGCCGGATGATGGAGTTGCGGGCCATGTCAAAGGGCATCGAGCTGGTGTTCAGCTATGGCGACAACCTGCCAAAGCTCTGGGGCGACGAGCGCGCCATCCGCCAGGTGGTCCTCAACCTCCTCAGCAATGCCATCAAGTTCACGCCCCAGCAGGGCAAGGTGGTGCTCGTGGTGCAGCGCAGCGGTGACGGCGGGCAGCTTATCTCGGTCAAGGATAATGGCCCCGGCATCCCCGAGAACGAGATCGAAACCGTGCTCTCCTCGTTCGGCCAGGGCTCGCTGGCCCAGAAGACCGCCGAACAGGGCGCGGGCCTCGGGTTGCCCATCGTGCAGAAGATCATGGACCTGCATCAGGGCCGGTTCGATCTCTTCTCCAAGCTCCGTTTCGGCACTGAAGTCATCGCCACCTTCCCGCGCGCCCGCGTCATGGACGCGCTGGCCCCGGTGGTCGAACGCCGCAACAGGCTCGAAATCTATTCGGAAGCCGGCTGAGGTCCGCCGAGCCGGTACGTCGAAATTTGGCCGCTTTCGGCACGAGGATCAGGGCAATGGAGCGTTCATGACCAAACTAGCCCTGATTGCCTGTTTCATCGGCCTTGCCAGCACAGTTTCCGCCCTCGCGCAGTCACCAGCCCCTGAAGCGGCCGGCGCCGAGAACGTGGCTCCCGCTGCGCAATCCGATTTCGATACAAGCTATCGTCCCTCCCCGACCGTCTCGGCGCGGCTGCAGCGCGAGTTCCTCGAGCGCATCCGCTGGACAGCAGGGGTGGAGGCCCGCGATGACCTGGCAAAGGCCTTCGAGGAGAAATCTCCGGTCGACATCTGGCTCGAACTGGTGGCCAGCGACGGGCTTCAAGCCAACAATGTCGCCGATGCTCTCACCGCCTATTGGGTGATCAACTGGGTGGCCGCCAATGGCGCCTATGCAGCCAAGGTCGACAGCGAACCTGTGCAAAGGCAATTGCGGATCGCCTTCGCCAACGACGCCAATTTTCTCAAGATGGGCGACCAGCAGCGCCAGGAACTGGCCGAAGGTTACATACTCGACTTTCTGGTCGAACATGCGGCGCTCAATGCCGCCGTGGCACGGCGGGACGTGGATACACTCAACCGCCTTGCTGCGGCCGCCGTTCTCCGCTTCCGGCAGAAGATGAATGTCGACTTGCTCTCGCTGGTGCCAGGGCCGGACGGCTTCATGGGCCGCCCGGCGGCGCAGGATTCCGTCCCCACGCCGACGGTTACCTCAGATGCTGACGGCGAACCGGCGGACGACTGATCCGATCAGCTCGACTTGCCGCTGACGGCTGCGCTTTCGAAGGTCGCCATGTTGTTGTGCAGGTGCAGCGCCGTCTTGGCCATGACGGCCGCCAGGGCCGCGCCGCTGCCTTCACCCAGCCGCATGCCCAGGTCAAGCAGGCCGGTCTGGCCCATCTTCTCCAGCGCCTTGGCATGGGCGCTCTCGGCCGACACATGGGCGAAGAGGCAATGGTTGATCGACGCCGGATTGACCGCGTGGGCAATCGCGGCCGCGGTGGTTGCCACATAGCCATCGACGATCACCGGAACTTTCTGGTGGCGCGCGGCGACCAAAGCGCCGAGCATGGCGCAGATCTCTCGGCCACCGAGGCGCGCGAGGATGGCCAGGGGATGATCGAGTTCGCCAGCATGGCGGGCCAGGGCGCGATCGACCGCATCG
The DNA here is from genome assembly GCA_965650545.1 of uncultured Devosia sp. Taxonomy (GTDB): domain Bacteria; phylum Pseudomonadota; class Alphaproteobacteria; order Rhizobiales; family Devosiaceae; genus Devosia. The sequence continues at coordinate 4,386 of CBFGPB010000071.1, forward strand.
GCCTTGCGCTGCAGGCCGGCATCATCGACGCCGGTACCGCGACCAACCCAATCGGCGCCGGTGCCACCATAGAGCGCGGCGTTGATGGCGGCCGCAATGGTGGTATTGCCGATACCCATTTCCCCAAGGCAGATCAGGTCCGGTTTTCCGGCCACCGCTTCCATGCCATAGGCGATGGTGGCGGCGCACATCTGGTCGTCGAGGGCCGGCTCCTTGGTGATGTCGCCCGTGGGCATTTCCAGCGCCAGCTCAAACACGCGCAGGTTGATTTCGTGCAGCGCACAGATCTGCGAAATGGCCGCGCCACCATTGGTGAAGTTGGCGACCATTTGAGCCGTCACCTCGCGGGGAAAGCTCGAAACCCCCTGTTCGGTCACGCCATGATTGCCGGCAAAGATGGTGACCATGGGATTGTCGAGCCGCGGCTGGGCCCGGTGCTGCCAGCGGGCGAGGAATTCCACGAGACCTTCGAGCTTTCCCAAGGAGCCCGGCGGCTTGGTCAGCTGCGCATCCCGTTCGCGCACGGCCGCAACCGCTTTCTCGTCGCCATCGGGCACGGCCACGAGCAGTTCAACGATATCGGCGAAGGCGGGATTGAGTGGCATGGCAGGTCCGGCGCGGTGTGTTAGGAAGGACGGGACTTGTTGCCCATTACGGAGCGAAAAGCAATTGACGGACGGGGCATCGGACAGCGGCACGGCGAGCGAAATCTCTCCTGAAAACCGGGATGCTTACCGGCCGGAAGCGCCGCGTGGCGGCCTCGGGCTCAAGGACGACCTCGTCATGGCCCTGCGATTCTTTTCGCGGCTGCCCACCGGCGGCAGCCCGCACGAAAAGCCCGATCTGGGGCGCATTGCCATGGCGCTGCCGCTGGCCTCGGTGGTCATGGGCCTCGCCCCGATTCTTTTGCTGGGCGGCGTCTGGCTGGGTCTGCCCGGTTACTTCGCCGCCGCCCTGGCCGTGGGCGCCATGGTCATCGTGGGCGGCGGGATGATGGAGGATTCGCTGGCCGATTCGGCCGATGGCCTGTTTGGCGGTTCGACCCGGGAGCGGCGCCTCGAAATCCTCAAGGACAGCCGCCACGGTACCTACGGGGTGGCCGCGCTGTGCCTGTTCCTGGTCTTGCGGGTGACGGCGCTGGGCGGCGTTGCCACGGTCAATCCACTGGCGGCCGCAGGATTGTGGCTCGCCGCCAATATTGCTGGCCGATCTGGTGCGCTCTGGGTGGCGGTCGCCCTGCCCCCGGCCCGCGCCGAAGGGGCTTCGGCCAGTGCCGGCGCCCTGCCCGTTTCGCGCTTCATCGTCGGGGCCGCACTCGCGACCCTGCTGGTCTTCGTCATCGGCGCCCCGGCATCGAGCCTGCTCGGCGTCATCGTGGCAGTGCTTGCGGTAGGCCTCGTCGTGCTCGGCTGGACGGCGCTTTGCCGCAAGCTTGTCGGCGGACAGACCGGCGACCTCATCGGGGGTGCTGCGGGCCTGGGAGAGATCGCCGCCCTCGCCGTGCTGCTGATCTTTGCGTGACCGCCTTGAAATCGCCGTGCCAGCTTCCTTAATCGGAAGGAGGTGGCGCCCGGGAGCGGACAGAGCATGATCTTCATCGGCATTGCGCTTCTGGTGGCTGCGGGTCTGGTGCTGCTGATCAGCGCCGATGCGGGGAGCCTGGTTGGGCTCAGCCAGATGCAGACCGCGCAACTGATCCCCCTCCTCGTACTCCTCATCATCTTTGCCGGCGGGCTGTTCACGCGGCGGCACAAGGCCTCCGAGCTTCTGGGGGGCCTGTTCCTCTGGGCGGGCCTGTTTGCGGTGGCCATGGTGACCTATGCCTATCGCGACGAATTGCTCGGCGTGGTCGGCCGGGTGGCTGGCGAATTCCAGCCGGGCGTGGCCCTCGTGGATGCCGAAGCCGGGACGGCAACCTTCCGGCGCGGCATGAACGGGCATTTCGAGGTCAATGCCACCATCAACGGACATACCACGCCGATGATCTTCGATACCGGCGCCAGCGCCGTGGTCCTGACGATCGCCGACGCACGCGCGGCGGGCGTCAATGTCGAAGGCCTGCGCTACACCGTGCCGGTCTCGACAGCCAATGGCCAGGGCCTGGCGGCGCGCACGCGGCTCGACAGTATCGAGGTGGGCGGCATCGTGCGCCGCAACCTCACCGCCTTCGTCACTGAAGAAGGCGCCCTGGAAACCAGCCTGCTCGGCATGACCTTCCTCGAAACGCTGACGCGCTACAGCGTGACGCAGAACTCGCTTGAACTGGTGGACTAGCTGGCGGCTTCGAGCGCCCGCTCCTCGACCGCCGACAGCGCGCGCATGAAGACTTCCGGCCCGGCATTGGGGCGGCAGGCGTCGACGCTCATGATCTGGCGGAACTGGCGCGCGCCGGGGCGGCCGTTGGCGAGACCGAGCATGTGGCGGGCGATGTTGTTGAGCCTCGTGCCCTGCCCGCGTTGGGTCTCGGCATAGTCGGCCATGGCCGCCATGATGGCGGGCAGATCGGGCACGGCACGATCATCGCCGAAGATGCGGGCGTCCACCTCCGCCAGAAGCATGGGATTGTGATAGGCGGCGCGGCCCAGCATCACCCCATCCATGTGCCGGAGATGTTCCTCCGCCTGTTCCAGCGTCTCGATACCACCATTGATGGCGGCAAAGAGCGGCGACAGCCGCTGGCCGAGGCGATGCACCCGCGGATAGTCGAGCGGCGGGATGGTGCGGTTTTCCTTGGGGCTCAACCCCTGCAGCCAGGCCTTGCGGGCATGGACGTAGAGCGCATCGACACCGGCCGCCACCATGGCATCGGCAAAGCGATCGAGGCTTTCCTCGGTATCCTGATCGTCGATGCCGATGCGGCACTTGACGGTAATGGGGGTCTCGGTGGCATCGCGCATGGCGCGGACACAGTCGGCCACCAGCTCCGGCTCGGCCATGAGGCAGGCGCCGAAACGGCCCGACTGTACCCGGTCCGACGGGCAACCGACATTGAGATTGATCTCGTCATAGCCGAAGGTCTCGGCAATGCGGCACGCTTCGGCCAGTTCCACCGGGTCGGAGCCGCCCAGTTGCAGGGCGACCGGATGCTCACTCTCGTCGTAGCGCAGGTGGCGCTCGGCATCGCCGCGCACGATGGCGCCGGAATTGACCATTTCGGTAAAGAGCAGGCTATGGCGCGTCAGCAGCCGATGGAGGAAACGGCAATGCCGGTCCGTCCAGTCCATCATCGGCGCGACCGAAAAGCGGCGCGAAAGCGCCAGCGGGGTCGCAGTCTGGGCGTCGGCCTCGATCAATGAAACGTTGTCTCCAGTCCCAATTCGGGCGCCGCGTCACGCGGCCCGGTGGCAATAGACCAGAATGGTGCCCCTGCGAAAGCCTTTAAAGGCAAGAACACGCAGGACTGATCTGGATCAATACAGATCAACGCGCGTTGTTCTAGCGTGAGGCCATAACCAAGCGTCAAAGGAGTGCGCCATGTATTCCAATATCGTGTGTGGCATCGACGGGTCGGAACTGAGCACCAAAGCCCTGCGTCATGCGCTGGGACTTGCCGCCAAGACCGGCGCCAAGGTGACGGCCGTGACCGTCACAGAACCCTCTGTCATCGTAGCGCCGGGCGCCGAGATCATGATGGTGGACACCAGTTCCATCATTGCCGACCTGGAAGCGGCCAAGGCAGACTCCGCCAAGACCATCCTCAGCGATGCCGAGGCAGTGGCCAAGGTCGCCGGGCAGTCCATTGCCGTCCGGCATGTCGCCAATAGCCACCCAGCCGAAGGCATCATTGAAGCCGCCAAGGAGATCGGCGCGGACCTGTTGGTCATGGGCTCGCACGGGCGACGGGGGCTGGGGCGGCTATTGCTGGGCAGTCAGGCCGCCGAGGTCCTGGCGCATGCTCATATCCCGGTCCTGGTGATCAAGTAGACCTAACATGTCAGTGGTGGCGTGGCGGTAGGAAATGGGCTAAAGGCCTGCGAGAACGCGTTCGCGAGCCAGGCCATGACCCCGACCACCCCCCGCCACATCGCCGTCATCGACATCGGCAAGACCAATGCCAAGGTGGTGTTGATCGACAGCGCCACGCGTGCGCAACTGGCGGTCGACAGCACGCCCAACAGCGTGCTGCGCGAAGGCCCCTACCCTCACGCCGATGTCGAACGGCTCTGGAACTTCATCCGCGACTGCCTCCGGCGCTTTCAGGCTGCCCATGGCGTGGACGGCATTTCGATCACCACCCACGGGGCGACCGGCGCGCTCCTGACCGGAGACCGGCTGGCTTTGCCCGTCCTCGACTATGAAAGCGACGCGCCCGAGGCGTCGGAAGAGGCCTATGAGCGGGTACGCCCGGCCTTTGCCGAAACCCTGTCGCCCCGGCTTCCCGTCGGCCTCAACTGGGGCGCGCAGATCTTCTGGCAGTCGCGGGCCTTTCCGGAGGAATTCGCCGAGGTCACGGCCATCCTGCCCTATCCGCAATATTGGGCCTGGCGCCTGACCGGCCACTTGGCCAGCGAGGTCACCTCGCTGGGCTGCCATACTGACCTCTGGGCTCCGGACAAGGGCGACTTTTCGAGCATGGTGGACGCCTTGGGCTGGCGAAAGCTCTTCCCGCCGGTGAGGCCGGCGGCGTCGGTGATCGGCACCTTGCTGCCCGCCATCGCGGATGAGACCGGCTTGCCGGCCACGACACCCGTCGCCTGCGGCATCCACGATTCCAACGCCTCGCTGCTGCCGCATCTGGGCGCGGCGGAGACCCCTTTCACGGTGGTTTCGACCGGCACCTGGACCATCCTGATGACGGTGGGCGGCGACACCGGCGCGCTCGACCCCGATCGCGACAGCCTGGCCAATGTCGATGCCCATGGCCGCCCGGTTCCGACGGCACGCTTCATGGGCGGGCGCGAATTCGATGCCCTCGTTCCGAACATCGCGGAACCGACGGACACCGACATCGCCCATGTGATTGCCAATGACATCCAGGCCTTGCCCAGCTTCACCCCGGGCGTCGGACCGTTCGGCGGGCTGACGGGCCGCTGGACGGCCGATCCCGAGACCTTGACGGCGGGGCAGCGCACCGCCGCCGCCTCGCTCTATCTCGCGCTGATGGCGCGCACCTGCCTTGACCTCTGCGGCCTGGGCCGCAGGATCACCCTCGAGGGACCGCTGGCCCGCAACCGGCTCTTCGGCCAGGCGTTGGCGGCATTGGCAGGCGTGCCAGTCCTTGCCTCGGGCGATGCCACGGGAACCAGCCTCGGTGCCAGCCTGCTGTTCGGCGGGACTATCGCCCCGACCGTTGGCTCCCCGCCCTTCGAGCCTTTGCAGGTCGATGGATTGGATACCTATGTCGCGCGCTGGCGGCAACGGACGCAGGCATAGTCGCCCGCGTAACGCCTATCGCTCCAGCACTTCCACGGCCGTTCCGGCTTTGGCCAGCTTGCGCTCGCGCCGCCAGATATAGAGGCCGCTGAGCACGATGATCACGACACCGAGGATGAACCATTCATCCGGCGGCTGGTTGAAGATGAGCCAGCTGGCCAGCGCGAGATAGATGAGGCTGAGATAGCTGAACGGCGCCAGCGTCGCCGGGGTGGCAAAGCGATGGGCGACCGAGTTCAGGAAATGCCCGGCCAGCCCCGCCGCGCCCATGATGAAGAAGGCGATCCAGGAAATGGGCATGCTGGGCCAGACCCAGTCATTGAAGGCCACAGGCAGGAGCAGAACGATCGGCGTCGCGCCCGCATAGAACTGCTGGGTCTGGGCCGTGTCGACTCCCGCAAGCTTGCGGGTCAGGATCGAAAACAGCGCCAGGAAGACCGCGCAGCCGAGACTCAAGAAGGCTGCCGGCTGGAAGGCTTCCGAGCCGGGCCGGACGATGATCAGGATGCCGGCAAATCCGACACAGATGGCAAGCCAGCGGCGCCAGCCGACTTTGTCGCCCAGGAGCGGCCCCGACAAGGCGCAGACCATCAGGGGCGAAGTGAACATGAGGGCGCTGGTGACAGTCAGCGGCAGGTAACGCATGGCCAGAAAGTTGAGGCCGGTCGTGCCCAGCAGGCACACGCCGCGCAGGATTTCGAGTTTCCAGTTGTTGGAGACGAAGAGCCGCAAGCCCGTTACCGGCAGGAACAGCAGTAAGAGCAGGAAAACGTGCATGCCGTAGCGCACGAAGACGATTTCGGACGTGGGCATGCCTTCTATCGAGAGCCACTTGGCCGAAATGTCGAGCAGCAGCAGCACAAGTTGCGACGCCAGCACCAGCATGATGCCGAGATTGGCGCGGCTCTCGATGGGGGAAACGGCGGTCATGACTACTTCCGGGCCACGAGGAGGCGCGGCAGGTTCACCGATGGCCGACGAAGGCGGGCAAGTCAACCATCATGTATGGAAGGGCATTGAAGGTCCCCGGTGGTTTGAAGAGTGTGAGCCGGCCCGGAGCTTTCAGATCACCCCACCCTCATTCCCTCCCCATCAAGGGGAGGGA
>CBFGPB010000072.1:0-10855 GCA_965650545.1 uncultured Devosia sp.
CAAGAGCCAAAATCTCATAAGACACTGGATCACCTCCTTTGCTTTGGTTGAACATAAGGTGAGCTTGCGCCCGTTTGCCGGACCTGTCCAGTCACCGCGTTGTCATGCACAGGCGGCTGTTGTGCATTCGCCACGGTGGGTGCGCTGCCGCCTCGTTCCCGACGCGGGCTAAGCGGCAGGGCGGCCAGTCACCCTAAGCGCCGGAATTCTTGGGCTTTGAGCGCAGCTGGATGATGGTGGCTGTCAGCACGCCCAGCGCCACGATGCCGATGATGATGGTGGCCAGCGCATTGACGTCGGGCGAGACACCGAGGCGCACCTTGGAGAAGATGACCATGGGCAGGGTGGACGAGCCGGGGCCAGACACAAAGCTGGCAATGACCAGGTCGTCGAGCGACAGGGTGAAGCCGAGCAGCCAGCCCGAGACCAGGGCCGGGGCGATGATGGGCAGGGTCACGTCGAAGAAGGTGCGGAGCGGCGAGGCGCCAAGGTCCATGGCGGCCTCCTCGAGGCTGCGGTCGAAGTCTCCCAGTCGCGATTGCACCACGACGCAGACATAGGCGGTGCAGAAGGTGGCATGGGCAATGACGATGGTGAGCATGCCGCGGCCCTGCGGCCAGCCCAGAATGCTTTCCATGGCCACGAACAGCAGCAGCAGGGCAAGACCAGTGATGACGTCGGGCATGACCAGCGGGGCCGAGACCATGCCGGAAAAGAGCGTCCGGCCGCGGAAACGGCGGAAGCGGACCAGGGCCACGGCGGCCAGTGTGCCGAGGACGAGGGCAATGGTGGCCGCGAGCGCGGCGATCTGCAGGCTGAGCCAGGCGGCGCTCAGCATCTGCGGGTCGCGGAACAGTTCGCCATACCACTGGACCGAAAAGCCGGACCAGACGGTCACGAGGCGGCTCTCGTTGAACGAGAAGATGACCAGCGAAACGATGGGCGCATAGAGGAAGGAAAAGCCCAGGGCCGCCGCGATGGGAAGGAACCAGCCGCGCCGCATCTTACTTCTCCACCACCGCGCCCTGGGCGCGCTGCAACAGCATGATCGGCACCACCACGACCAGCAGCATGGCCACCGCCACGGCGGCAGCACGCGGCCAATTGGTATTGGTGAAGAACTCGTCCCAGAGGACGCGGCCGATCATCAGGGTTTCGGGTCCACCCAGCAGCGAGGGAATGACGAATTCGCCGATGGCCGGGATGAAGACCAGCATGGAGCCGGCAATGATGCCCGGGATCGACAGCGGCAGGGTGACGAAGAGGAAAGTGTGGATGGGCCGTGCGCCCAGATCCGCCGAGGCCTCGAAGAGGGAGACGTCGAGCTTCACCAGCGTCGTATAGAGCGGCAGGATCATGAAGGGCAGGTAGGTATAGACGATGCCGACATAGACGGCGAAATCGGTCTGCATCATCACTAGCGGCTCGATGCCGAACAGGCCCAGGAACTGGTTGATGACGCCATTGCCGCGCATGAAGCCGGTCAGCGCATAGACGCGCAACAGGAAGGAGGTGAAGAAGGGCAGGATCACCAGCATCAGCAGGATATTGCGCCAGCGATCGGGGGCGCGGGCGATGGCATAGGCCATGGGATAGCCCACCAGCAGGGTGATCACCGTGGCGATGGCGGCGATGCGGATGGAGCTGAGATAGGCCGCGACATAGAGATTGTCGGTGAAGAGGCGAATGTAGTTGTTCAGGTGCAGGGTGAGCTGCACCGTGCCCTCCTCGGTGGTGAGGAGTGGCGAATAGGGCGGGCGGCCGAACTGCTTGGTGGCCAGCGAAATGCCGAAGACCACGGCCAGCGGGATGAGGAAGAAAACGAGAAGCCAGAGCACCGGCGCGGCCAGCACCAGCATGCGGCCGGTAATGCCGACCCGGGCGAGGCCCTTTTCCACGGCATTCCAGGGTTTGAGGCGCCGCGGCGGCGGAATGGTGGGATCGTGGATCGCGGTCATGACGTCAGCACCGAGCCGGCATCGGCGCCCCAGCTGACATAGACCTTTTCCTCCCAGGTGATGGCATCGGGATTGCCGCGCACCGAATTGGTCTGGCTGACGCGCAGGCGTTTGCCGCTTTCGAGCAGGACCTGATAGACCGAGATGTCGCCCAGATAGGCGATTTCCTCGACCACGCCGGCCGTGACATTGGCGCCGTTGATGCCTTCGGGCTTTTCGCGGCTGAGGGCCATCTTTTCGGGGCGGATGGCCCACCACAGGATCTGGTCGGGGGCGCAGTCGACGCCGTGACCGACATAGATATCGCAGCCCAGTTCGGCCGAGCGGATGCGCACATGGTCGGGTTCGTCCTCGGTGACGATGCCTTCCACCATGTTGACCGAGCCGATGAAGCCGGCCACGAAGCGCGAATTGGGGAATTCGTAGATATCGGTTGGCTCGCCCACCATGACGATTTCGCCCTGGTTCATCACCCCGATGCGGGTGGCCAGGGTCATGGCCTCTTCCTGGTCGTGGGTGACGACGATGAAGGTCACGCCGAGGCTCTCCTGGATTTTCACCAGTTCGAACTGGGTTTCCTCGCGCAGTTTCTTGTCGAGCGCGCCGAGCGGTTCGTCGAGGAGCAAAAGCTTGGGGCGCTTGGCGAGGGCGCGGGCGAGGGCGACGCGCTGCCGCTGGCCGCCGGAGAGCTGGTGCGGCTTGCGCTTGCCGTAGTCCTGGAGCTTGACCAGCGCCAAGAGCTCTTCGACGCGGGCATTGATTTCGGCGCGCGGCAGGCCGTCGCGCTTCAAACCATAGGCAATGTTCTGCTCGACGGTCATATGCGGGAAGAGCGCATAGGACTGGAACATCATGTTGACCGGCCGGTTGTAGGGCGGCACTTCGGTCATGTCCTGGCCATCGATCTCGATCGTGCCCGAGGTGGGGGTTTCGAAGCCGGCCAGCATGCGCAGCAGGGTCGACTTGCCCGAGCCGGACCCGCCCAGCAGGCAGAAGAGCTCGGACTTGTAGATGTCGAGGGAGACGTCGTTGACCGCCAGCACGTCGCCGAATTTCTTCGAGACGTTCTTGATGCGGACGAAGGGCTTGTTGTTGGCGGTATCGCGCCACGGACGCGTATCGATCGCAAGCTGCGGTTTTTTTGCCATGACGCTCTATGCCGTTCAAAAAACGGGATGGCGCGCGCGGCGCCATCCCCGGATGATTAGTCTTACTGACCGGTCTTGATGCGGGTCCAGGTGCGGGTCAAGACCTCTTCGAACTCGGGCGAGTGCGCCGTGAGGGCGAAGGCATTGGCAACGGTCTCGGCGGGCGGGTAGATGCCCGGATTGCCCTTGACCTCTTCGGAGACGAACTCGGTCGCGGCCAGGTTCGGGTTGGCATAGAAGACGTAGTCGGTGATGGCGGCGACGACTTCGGGCTTCATGATGTAGTCGATGAACTTGTGGGCATTTTCCGGATGCGGGGCATCGGCGGGAATGGCCAGCAGGTCCATCAGCGTGGCGGCGCCTTCCTTGGGAATGACATAGCCCACTTCGACGCCTTCGGCGGCATTGTCGGAGGCGATGAAGATGTCGCCCGAATAGCCCAGCGCCAGGCAGATTTCGCCGTTTGCGAGGTCATCGATATACTGCGAGGAGTGGAAGTAGCGGATATGCGGCTTGATGGCGGTCAGGGTCGCTTCGGCCTTGGCCAGGTCTTCCTCGCTCTCGGAATTGGCATCAAGGCCGATATAGTGCAGCACCGTGCCCATGACCTCGGACGGGCTGTCGAGCAGGGCAATGCCGCAACCGGCGAGCTTCTCGGCATTCTCGGGCTTGAACAGGATGTCCCAGCTGTCGACCGGGGTATCGGCGCCCAGGGCCTCGGTGACCTTGGCGACATTGTAGCCGAGGCCAATGGTGAAGGTCATGTAGGGGATCGAATGGGCATTGTCCGGGTCGTGCTCGGCGGCGACGGCCATGACGGCGGGATCGAGATTGCCCAGATTGGTCAGCTTGGACTTGTCGAGCGGCAGAAGCAGGCCGGCCTGGACCTGGCGCTCGAGGAAGTTGCCGGTGGGCACGACGATGTCGTAGCCGGAATTGCCGGCGAGCAGCTTGGCGTCGACGATCTCGTTATTGTCATAGACGTCGTAATTGACCTTGATGCCGGTCTCCGCCTCGAAATTGGCGATCGTGTCCTCGGCAATATAGTCGGACCAGTTATAGACGTTGAGCACCGGCTCTTCCTGCGCAATAGCAGGGCTGGCGGCCAGTAGAGCGCCAATGGCAATGGCGAGCGACGTTTTCATGATTGCAGTCTCCTGTGGGGACCATGGTGGAGGCGGTTGGTGTCCTTGCCGGACAGCCGGTTCGATGCGCCTGGGCGCCATCCGCGGAAAGAGCCGCGGCTCAACCCCGGGGCCTCATCTTTGAGACCCCGGAAATGGGGAAAATGCCGGATATGAGGATGCCATGAAGGGGCGCCCGGAGGCGCTGGCGGCAGTCGCTGCAATCAGCCCGGAGCCGGGCGCGTATCGAGGCGCGGACGACGCGCCGTCAATGCTGGACCTGGTCAGCGAAGTGCCCTTTCCCTCTCTTACCCAAGGCAAATTATCGACAAACCCCGGGCCCGACAAGGCTGTGAATGCCAAGTTTTTGCGGGGCTTGACCCGATCAGTGCCGGGGCGCACAAGCACCGCCAATGGGGTCGCCCGGGGCGGCCAGAACGTGATGTCGGAGCACAACGGGAAATGAGCGCGAAGGCCTATCTGTCGGTATCGGGCGAGGTGAAGGCGGCGCTGGCCGCGGGCAAGCCTGTGGTGGCGCTGGAGTCCACCATCATCACCCATGGCATGCCCTATCCGCAGAACCTTGCCATGGCGCGCGAAGTGGAGGACGTGGTGCGCGCCAATGGGGCGGTACCCGCTACCATTGCCATCATGGATGGGCGGCTCTGCGTGGGCGTTTCGGGCGAGGACCTCGAACGCCTCGCCGAGGAAGGCCACGCGGCTGCCAAGGCCAGCCGCCGCGACATGGCGAGCCTGCTGGCGCGCGGGGTCATGGCCGGCACGACCGTCGCCACCACCATGCAGATCGCGGCCCTGGCCGGCATCCGCATCTTTGCCACTGGCGGCATTGGCGGGGTGCATCGCGGCGCCGAGGACAGCTTTGATATTTCGGCGGACCTCGAGGAACTGGGCCGCACCCCGGTGGCTGTCGTCTGTGCCGGCGCCAAGTCGATCCTCGACATCGCCAAGACGCTCGAAGTGCTCGAAACCAATGGCGTGCCGGTGCTCGGTTTTGGCACCGAGGATTTTCCGGCCTTCTGGGCCCGGACCAGTGGTTTCAAGGTGGACCAGCGTGTCGACACGGCCGCCGATGTTGCCCGCATGCTGATGATCCAGCACGACCTCAACATGGGTGGCGTGCTGATCGCCAATCCGATCCCCGAGGCGGATGCCTGGGAGGCCGCGGCCATTGAAGGTTTCATCGCCCAGGCGCTGGCTGACGCCGATGCGGAGGGCGTTAAGGGCAAGGCGACGACGCCGTTCCTGTTGCAGCGCATCTTCGAATTGACCGGCGGCAAGTCGCTCGAGAGCAATATCGCGCTGGTCAAGAACAACGCCAAGGTTGCGGCCCAGATCGCCGTGGCGCTGTCGGCCCAGCTGGCGTCGCGCCCTGCATGAGTGCTCGGGTTCTCGTCGTCGGCGACGTGATGACCGACATTATCGTCCGGCCGGAGGGGCCCATCGTGCCGGGTTCGGACCGGCGGGCCGAGATCCGCAACCGGCCCGGTGGCTCGGGGGCAAACCAGGCCGTCTGGCTGGGTGCGGCTGGCGCCGATGTGCTGTTCGCGGCGCGGGTCGGGGCGGACGAGCGGGCCATGTACGAGAACTATTTTCGCGGACGCGGGGTTGTCCCGGCGCTGGGCGGGGACAAGGACCTGCCCACCGGCGTGCTGGTGACCATTGTCGATCCTTCGGGCGAGCGCAGTTTCCTCACCGACCGGGGTGCCAATCTCAATCTGGGCGAGGACGACCTCGGCGAGAGCCTGCTCGACGGGGTCGGGCTGGTGCTGGTGTCAGGCTACAGCTTCTTTGCCACCGGGCCGCGACTGGCCGTGCAGGACCTGCTCGCGGCAGCGCGGCGCCGGGGCGTGCCCATTGCCGTTGACCCGGCCTCGACGGGCTTTCTGGCAGAGGTGGGCGCCAGTGTGTTCCGCGACTGGGTGGGCAAGGTGGACTGGCTGTTTGCCAACGAGGCCGAGGCCGAGCTGCTGACCGGCGAAGCTGATTTTGACGCACAGATGCGCAATCTGGGCACGCAGTTCGCCCATGTGGTGATCAAGCGCGGCCGTTTCGGCGCGGCCCTGGGTGGGCGCGATGGCGTCATCCAGAGCCATCCGGCGCCGATCGTCAGGGTGGTGGACACGACAGGCGCCGGCGATGCCTTTGCCGCCGGGTTCGTCGCGGCCCTCTTGCGCGGCGAGCCGCATGCGGCCTGCCTTGAGGCCGGGATAGCCGGAGGCGCAAAAGCCGTGCAATTCGTGGGTGGCCAGCCGCAATAGTGCGTCCTCCGCGCGGCGAGCCGCGCTCCCCGCCTTCCTGCCATGCAGACGCGCCGGGGTTGACGTATAGGTCAATAGCCCTATGTCAGCGGCACAACATACAGGAGCTGGCCATGAAGCGCGCCGTTTATTCCCAATTCGGAACCCCGGAAAAAGTCCTCTCGTGGCAGGAGGTGGAGCGGCCGCAACCCGGGCCCGGACAGGTGCTGGTCCGGATGGTGCTGTCTCCGGTTCACAATCATGACCTGATGACGATCGCGGGCCACTATGGCTTCAAGCCGAGCCTGCCGGCGGTGCCCGGTACCGAGGCGGTCGGTATTGTTGAGGCTCTCGGCGAGGGCGTTACCAATCTCAAGGTCGGCCAGCGCGTGGCCGGTGGCGCGGAGGCCGCCTGGGCGGATTACTATCTCGCCAATGCCGCGCGGCTCGTGCCGGTGCCGGACAGCGTCAGCGACGAAACCGCCTGCCAGCTGGTATCCATGCCGCTGAGTGCCAAGATGCTGCTCGACACGCTTGGCGTGAAGGCCGGTGACTGGATAGCGCTCAATGCCGCCAATGGTGCGGTGGGCAAGCTTGTGGCTCAATATGGCCGGGAATTGGGCATCAACGTCCTGGGGCTGGTGCGCCGCGCTGCCGCGGTCGACGAAATGGCGCGTCTCGGCATCGCCAATGTGGTGGCGACCGAGGGTGGCGACTGGCGCGAGACGGTCAAGGCCATGACGGGTGGCGCGCCGATCATCCGGGGGATCGAGTCGCTGGGTGGCGAAGGCGCCAGCGACCTGGCCAGCGTGCTGGCGGATGGGGCTGAGCTCATCAGCTTCGGCGCCATGACCGGGCGCCCGCTGAAGCTCCCGGCCGGCGAATTGCTGTTTCGCGGCCTGACCGTCAAGGGCTTCTGGGGTGCCAAGCCGCCGGTCAAGCCCGAGCGCATCGGCGAGCTGCTGGGCGAACTGGTCCGCGATGCGGCGAGCGGCAAGCTCGTCTTGGAGATCGAAAAGGCCTATCCTGTCGAAGAGGTGGCGGAAGCCGCCCGCGCCAGCGGCGAGCCGGGACGCAAGGGCAAAGTGGCCATTCGGGGTCAGTGATCCTCATGGGCGTCGGCGACGCCCAGGTGCCAGTAGCCGGCGGCCTTGACCCATTCGGGGTTGAAGCCGCGTTCATCGACCAGGTGTGTCTTGACGGCGCGGGCCATGTTCACTTCGCCGGCAATGAAGGCATAGGCGTCGCCTTGCGGCAGCTCGGCGCAGGCGATGGCGTCGCGGATGAGGGTCGTGGTGCCGGCAGCAGCGCCATTGCGATGCACGTAAATGAGCGTCACGTCGGCAGCGGTCTCGAAACTCTGCTCCTCGGACCGGTCTTCAACCTCGAGGACGGCCACGACCCTGGTGCCTGCCGGGAGTTCTTCGATGCGGCGGCCGATGGCCGGCAGGGCGGTTTCATCGCCGGCCAGCAGGTACCATTCGAAGGCCAGAGGGACGACCTGCGATCCGCGCGGTCCGCCGATGACAAGGGTGTCGCCGGCTTTGACCCCGGCAGCCCAGCTTGCGGCCGGGCCATCGCCATGAAGCACGAAATCGAGCTCGATCCAGCCTTCGGCAACGCTCCAGTAGCGGGGCGTGTAGTCGCGCATTTCCCGGACCGTGCCCGGGGGGAACTGAACGCCACTGGGTCCCAGGGGCGGCAGTTCCGACGGGGTGCCATCGGCAAAGAAGAAGGCTTTGATGTGGTCGGCATGGCCGAGAGAGGCGAAGCCGGACATGTCGCCCTTGAGCCGAACGCGGCGCATCAGCGGGGTGATATCAGTGATAGCCGTGACCGTGAGCAAACGCAGTTTCGTCTCGTGGCGGAAGCGCTGGATGGCGCGCAGGTCGGCGATTTCGGTCATGACATAATCCTGAATGTTTTCATCAGCAATTATGCCTGCGGCGGAGCGATGGCAAGGGCCGGGACATGAAGCTTCCGTAATCTGGGCAGCCATGCGCGGCCGGGGGTGGTCCGCGCCGGCGGAGGCTGGCAAGCTGTGGTCCCATACAGGATGGACCATGCACCGGCTCATTGCCCGTTTCATTGCCCGGCACGAACCCCGCAGTGACTGGCGGGTGCATGCCAAGTCGGCGACCGCGACGGCCGCGGCGGTGACGCTGATCGGCTATCTCTCGGCGGTGACCGGCCTGCCGCTTCTCCTGGCGCCCTTGGGACCGACGGCGCTGGTCATCTTCGGCCAGCCCGAATCCACCAATGCGCAGCCGATCAATATCTTCGCCGGGTACTTCATCGGCACGGTCATGGCCGTTCTGGCCATGTCGGTGTCGCCGGAACCATTCTGGCTGGCAACGCTCTGCGTTGGGCTGGTCATGCTGATCATGCTGGTGCTGCGCGTGACCCACCCGCCAGCGGCAGCCGTGCCGCTGCTCACATATTCGGGCCGGGTCGATGCGCTGACCCTGTTCGTGGTGCTGTTCGTGGCCTGCAGTCTGCTGGTGCTGCTCGGCACCATCCTCCATCGCCTGCCACCGCAGCGGCGGCGCTATCCGCTGCCGCTGGCGCAGGAGATCGAGAAGGAATAGCTCAGAGCCCGAGCAGACGGTCCTGTTCCTGGCGGAGCGCATAGAGCCGCGTGGTGACATCGGGCGTCGCATTGGCGCTGGTGATCAGTTCGCCCTTCTTGACCGGCGCCGTCACCTTGCCGCCTTCGAGGAGGCCGACGGGCAGGGCGCCGGCGGCACGAGCGTCCACCACGGTCATGGCATAGGAGCGGTAGCAGGTCTCGCCAATGGCATCGAGTGCCTCGCCGGGCTTCAAATCCCGCTTGGCCACGGCGCAGACTTCGGCCACCGGGCGCGGCAGGGGCACCATATCCGGCTTGCCATGGATCATGATGCGCGCGCAGGTCAGCGGCACTTCGAGGCTGGTCAGGTGATAGGGCCGGAAGAAGCCGTAATAGGGGCCATGGCCAATGTGGAGGTCATCCATGCGCTCGATGATGCGGGGATGCTCGGCCTTGACGATGACGAAGACGCCCGGCGCCACGCCCTTGCCGATGGTGAAGTCGACGACGCCCGAGCGGTTGAGAATGCCGCCATCGGCCTTGGGAATGAGCACCTTGGCCATGTCGTCGCGATGGGTGGCCGGCCCGTGCATGCCCGGCACGTCGGGCACGAGGCCGGTGGCATTGGCGATGGCGGTCATTTCTACGGCAGTCTTGGAGCCGTCGACGAATTCCACCAGCATGCGCGGGTTCATGTTCCGGCGCGTGGCTTCCTCGCGATAGTCGTCGGGGACGGCATCGTGCTTCAAGGGGTTGTTCTTGCCCTTGCCGGCGGCGACGATGTCGAGGCCGAGGGCCGAGACGAATTCGATCAGTTCCATGCACGACGACGGCTCGTCGCCCGCGCCCACCGAATAGACGACGCCGAGCCGGTCGGCCTGGGCCTTGAGATACGGGCCGATGGTGACATCGGCCTCGACATTCATCATCACCACATGCTTGCCATGCTCCATGGCGAGCAGATCGTAGTCGGCGGCGACGCCCGGCTTGCCGGTGGCGTCGATGACGACATCGATATTGGGGGTGGTGACCAGCGTCTCGGCCGAGGTCACGGCGATCTTGCCCTGTTCGATGGCGGCGGTGGCGGCGGCGGGGGTGTCGACCACCTTGCCCATGGAGTTCTCGCCATAGGCGATGGTCATGGCGTCGAGTGCGGTATGCGGGCGGCGGGTGGCAATGGCCGCCATCTCGATCCCCTGCATCAGGCTCATCTGGGTGACGAGGTCGGTGCCCATCTCGCCCGAGCCGATGACGCCGACGCGAATGGTCTTGCCGCTTTCGGCGCGCTGGGCGAGGTCACGGGCAATGCCGGTGAGGGCGATCTTGGGGGGCATGGGCGGTCCAGTTCTGGTTCGGCCGATGCGATAGCGCTGTGTGGCGGCGGGGGCAAGGTTTTCCGGCGCCTCTGCCAATCATCCACACTGCCAACCCCACCGTGCCGCCCTCGGGCCCGACCCGAGGGCCAGTGGCAACAAGCATGGCGTGCGGGTGGTGAGCGGTCCTCGGGTCAAGCCCGAGGACGGCACAGTGAAATTCGACGGCCAAGTGCGCCACTGGCGCGCTCAGTCCCTTCGGGCGGCTGATCGCCCTGCGAGCATAGCTCTCCGGGCCTCTGACCCTCCAACCGCGCCACTGGCGCGTTTGGCCGCTATGCGGACGGGCGGATCGCCTTTCGAGCATAGCTCTCCAGGCCTATTCGGCTCGGATCGCTCCACCGGAGCGCTCCGCCCTTTCAGGGACGCCTCATAGTTAGCAATTCTTAAACCGTTCGGGCTGAATATGCTTTCTGGAGAAGACT
>CBFGPB010000073.1:0-10789 GCA_965650545.1 uncultured Devosia sp.
GTCATCGTTTCGATGGTGCTGACGCCCTTTGCGATGATCGGGCTCAAATACCTGATGCCCAAGGCGGTGCAGTCCATGGACGGGGTGGAGACGGTCGAGGGGCTGTCGGGTCGCGTGCTGATCATCGGCTTCGGGCGCTTCGGCCAGATCGTCAGTCAGCCGCTGCTGGCCCTCAAGCACTCGGTCTCGATCATCGACAATGACACGGACATGATCCGTGCGGCGGCGCAGATCGGGTTCAAAGTCTATTACGGCGACGGCACGCGGCTCGACATCCTGCGGGCGGCCGGCGCCGGCTCGGCAGACCTGATCCTGGTCTGCACCGACAAGAAGGAGCAGACAACGCGCATCGTCGAACTGCTGCGGGACGAGTTCCCGCTGGCGCGGGTCATGGCGCGGGCGTTCGACCGCGTTCATGCGATCGAGCTGGTGCGGGCCGGCGTGGATTTCCAGCGGCGCGAATTGTTCGATTCGGCGGTGGCCTTCGGCGGCGAGGCCATTCGCATGATGGGCGCCGACGAACAGCAGATTGAGGATGTCTTGGAAGGCGTGCGGGAGCGGGACCAGGAACGGTTCGACCTGCAGCTCAATGGCGAGGATTGGCGGGTGGGACGGAACCTGCTCATCAGCAATGCGCGCGAACAGGCGCGGGAGGGCGGCGTGTCGGTCGCCGAGGAGGAAGCAGAGGCTGCGGCGAGCCGTTCCGCCCAGCCTGCGCAAACCAGCTAGGCAAGAAGGAAGCGCCGGGGGGCTTTTCGATGCACAAATTAAGTGCAACAGTGGGTCCATTCTGAGGGGAATATCGTCATGAACACTGGGTTGCGAAATGCCGCAAAAACCGATCGTCTACGATGCTCCCACGCCCGAACCCCGCGCCATCACCGTTGAGGCCATCCAGGCCGAAATCCTCGAAAAGCTGATCTATTCGGTCGGCAAGGACCCGATCGTCGCGCGTCCACATGACTGGCTCAAGGCCACCATCCTGGCCGTTCGCGACCGGATCATGGACCGCTGGATGGAGAGTTCGCGCGAGACCTGGCGGACCTCGAACAAGCGCGTCTACTATCTCAGCCTCGAGTTTCTCATCGGGCGGCTGATGCGCGATGCGATGAGCAATGTGGGCCTGATGGAGCCGGTGGCCCAGGCGCTGAAGAACCTCGACGTGGACCTGGGCGACCTGATCAATCTCGAGCCGGATGCGGCTCTGGGCAATGGCGGCCTTGGGCGCCTCGCCGCCTGTTTCCTCGAATCCATGTCCTCGGTGAAAATCCCGGCCTATGGCTATGGCATCCGCTATGTGCATGGCCTGTTCCGCCAGGAAATGAGCGAGGGCTGGCAGGTCGAACTGCCGGAAGACTGGCTGGCCCATGGCAATCCCTGGGAGTTCGAGCGCCGCGAAAGCGCCTATGAGGTGGGCTTCGGCGGCCATGTCGAGCCGGTAACGGACCCCGATGGCGAGGTGCGCCAGGAATGGCGGCCGAACGAACATCTGCTGGCTGTGGCCTATGACACGCCGATCGTGGGCTGGCGCGGAGCGCGCGTGAATACGCTGCGGCTCTGGAGCGCGCAGCCGATCGACCCGATCCTGCTCGACAAGTTCAATTCCGGCGACCATATCGGCGCGCTCGAGGAAAGCGCCAAGGCGGAAGCGATTACCCGCGTCCTCTACCCGGCCGATTCGACCGCTGCAGGCCAGGAATTGCGGCTGCGGCAGGAATTCTTCTTCTCCTCGGCGTCCCTGCAGGACATCGTGCGGCGGCACCTGCAGCAATATGGAGACCTGGGTTCGCTGCCGGACAAGGTGGCGATCCAGCTCAACGACACGCATCCGGCCATTTCGGTGGCGGAACTGATGCGCATCCTGGTCGATGACAACGGCATCAAGTGGGCCAAGGCCTGGCAGATTGCCAAGGGCACGTTCGGCTACACCAATCACACGCTGCTGCCCGAAGCGCTGGAAAGCTGGCCGGTGGCGCTGCTCGAGCGCCTGCTGCCCCGCCACATGCAGATCATCTATCAGATCAACGCGGACGTGCTGGTGGAAGCGCGCGGCAAGAAGGGCTTTACCGACCAGCAGATCGCGGCCGTGTCGCTGATCGACGAGCATGGCGGCCGGCGCGTGCGCATGGGCCAACTGGCCTTTGTGGGCTCGCATTCGATCAACGGGGTTTCCGCGCTGCATACGGAGCTGATGAAGCAGACCGTGTTTGCGGACCTGCACAAGCTCTATCCCGAACGCATCAACAACAAGACCAATGGCATCACGCCCCGCCGCTGGCTGATGCAGTGCAATCCCGGCCTGACCAAGCTGGTGAGCGACCGGATCGGGCCGGACTTCCTCGATGATATCGACAAGCTCCATGGGCTGCTGCCGCATGCCGAGGACCCCGGCTTCCAGAAGCAATTTGCCGAGGTGAAGCTCGCCAACAAGAAGCGGCTGGCGGCGCTGATCAAGGACCGGCTCAACATCAAGGTCGATCCCAATGCGCTGTTCGACGTGCAGATCAAGCGCATCCACGAATACAAGCGGCAGTTGCTCAACATCATCCATGCCGTGGCGCTCTATGACGAGATCCGCGCCCATCCCGAAAGGGAATGGGTGCCACGCGTCAAGATTTTCGCCGGCAAGGCGGCGCCGAGCTACTGGAATGCCAAGCTGATCATCAAGCTGATCAATGACGTGGCGCGGGTGGTCAACAACGACCCGGCGGTGCGGGGGCTGCTCAAGGTGGTGTTCCTGCCCAACTACAATGTCAGCCTTGCCGAAGTGATCGTGCCGGCGGCGGACCTTTCAGAACAGATCTCGACGGCCGGCATGGAGGCCTCGGGCACCGGCAACATGAAGTTCATGGCCAATGGCGCGCTGACGATCGGCACGATGGATGGCGCCAATGTCGAGATGCACAAGGAAGTGGGTGCCGACAATATCGTCATTTTCGGTCTGACCACCGACCAGGTGGAGGACAAGCGGGCCCGCTCGGAAGTGCCACGCTCGGCCATCGACGCGTCGCCGCGTCTGCGCGAGGCCCTCGACTCCATCGCTTCGGGCGTGTTCTCGCCCGACGATCCGCACCGTTATCGCGACCTGATCGGCGGCCTCTATGACCATGACTGGTTCATGGTGGCGCGCGACTTCGACTCCTATGTCGCGGCGCAGGCGCGGGTCGATGCCATTTGGCAGAACAAGAAGAAGTGGACCGCGATGGCGATCCGCAACACGGCCAGCGTCGGATTCTTTTCGTCCGACCGGACGATACGGCAATATGCCGAAGACATCTGGGGCGTGCCGACGAGCTGAGGCTTGCCGGCCGTGAGATTGCGGGCGCGCAATGTACCCGGCACAGAAACGGGACTGCGCGGAGTTTGTATTGAGGCCTGCCCTGCAAATGAGCGGGCTGACGGGGGAGTGTGGGCGTGAGCGTGAGCAAGGAAATCTGGCAGGCGGACGGACGGGAAATCGAGGCAATCGTGGCCGGGCGCCACAGCAACGCCTTTGCCTTTCTCGGCCTGCATGAAGTGGGGGGACACTGGGTGCTGCGCGCCTTCGTCCCGCACGCGGAATCGCTCAACGCCTATACGCTTGGCGGGATGCCGCTGGGTCACATGATCCCGCGGCACGCGGCGGGCTTCTTCGAAGCCAAGGTGGAGATCACCGAGCGCCAGCCGATCCGCTACGAGGCCAAGAATGCCGGGGGCACTTGGACGGTGTTCGACCCCTATTCCTTCGGTCCGGTGCTGGGGCCGATGGACGACTACTATATCGGCGAAGGCAGCCATCTGCGGCTCTTTGACAAGATGGGCGCCCACGAGATGGAATTCGAGGGCATCCACGGCACGCATTTCGCCGTCTGGGCCCCCAATGCCCAGCGTGTTTCGGTGGTGGGGCCCTGGAACGAGTGGGATGGCCGCCGCCACCCGATGCGCAATCGCAACGGCATCTGGGAAGTGTTCATCCCGGTCTTGGGGACCGGCACGATCTACAAGTACGAGATCGTCGGCCCGAACGGGCAAGTGCTGCCGCTGAAGGCCGACCCGTTCGCGCGGCAGGCCGAGCTGCGCCCGCGCACGGCCTCGGTCGTGCCGGACCCGACGCCCTTTACCTGGACCGACCAGAAATACATGGACGAGCGCGCCTCAAAGGATTGGCGGCGCACGCCCATGTCGATCTACGAAGTGCATCTGGGATCATGGCGCCGCCGCCCCGATGGCAGCTTCATGAGCTATGACCAGCTCGCCGAGCAGCTGGTGCCCTATGCGGCTGACATGGGTTATACCCATCTCGAATTCCTGCCGGTCTCGGAGCATCCCTTCGATCCGAGCTGGGGCTATCAGCCGACGGGCCTCTTTGCCCCCACCGCGCGCTTCGGCGATCCGGCGGGATTTGCGCGACTGGTCAATGCGGCGCATGAGGCGGGCCTCGGCATCATCCTCGACTGGGTGCCGGCGCATTTCCCGACGGATGAGTTCGGGCTCAGCCATTTCGACGGCACGGCGCTCTATGAGCATGAGGACCCGCGCCAGGGGTTCCACCCGGACTGGAACACGGCGATCTACAATTTCGGGCGCAAGGAGGTTTCGGCCTTCCTCACCAATAATGCGCTGTTCTGGTTCGACCAGTTCCATGTGGACGGGCTGCGCGTCGATGCGGTGGCCTCGATGCTCTACCTCGACTATTCGCGCCAGCCGGGCGAATGGGTGCCCAACAAGCATGGCGGCAATCAGAACCTGGAGGCCGTCGCCTTCCTGCAACGGGTCAATGCCGAAGTGTACCGGCAGTTTCCCGGTGCCTTCATGATTGCCGAGGAATCCACGGCCTGGCCGGGTGTCAGCGCGCCGACCTTTGCCGGCGGGCTGGGCTTCGGGTTCAAGTGGAACATGGGCTTCATGAACGACACGCTGCGCTTCATGAGCCGCCAGCCGATCCATCGGCGCTTCCACCACAACGACATGACCTTCGGGCTCATGTATGCGTTCAGCGAGAATTTCGTGCTGCCGCTCAGCCATGACGAAGTGGTGCATGGCAAGGGTGCGCTGCTCTCGAAAATGCCGGGCGACGACTGGCAGCAATTCGCCAATCTGCGCGCTTATCTGGCCTTCATGTGGGGTCATCCGGGCAAGAAGCTCTTGTTCATGGGCCAGGAGTTTGCGCAGCGCGAGGAGTGGAGCGAGAGCAAGTCGCTCGACTGGTGGCTGCTGGACTCGCCGCCGCACGAGGGCATGCGGCGCCTCGTCGCCGATCTCAATGCCGCCTATCGCAGCCTGCCGGCGCTGCATGAGCGCGACTGCGAGCCGGAAGGCTTTGAATGGATCATCGGCAATGATCATTCCAATTCGGTGCTGGCCTGGATCCGCAAGGCGCCGGATGCCGATCCGGTGCTGGTCATCTCCAATTTCACGCCGGTGCCGCGCAGCGGCTACAAGGTGCCATTGCCCAAGGCCGGGCGCTGGGTCGAGCGGATCAATACCGATGCCGGATGGTATTCGGGCGGGAATACGGGAAATCAGGGTGGTGTCGTGGCCAAGGCTGTTGAGGGGCAGCACTGGCCGGCCGAGGCGGAGGTTTTCCTGCCGCCGCTGGCGACACTTTTCCTAAAATACGAGCCGGACTGAGTGGCTCATCGTGGGGCATGATCCTTCCGGATCGTGCTCGTGAGGGACAAGACCCGGGTCAATCCGGGCATATGCGGAGGGAAATAGAATGGCAGACTATCGAGTACCATCGCCGCTGGCGCGCGAGGCCATGGCCTATGTGCTGGCCGGTGGGCGCGGCACGCGCCTGATGGAACTGACCGACCGGCGTGCCAAGCCGGCGGTGTATTTCGGCGGCAAGGCGCGCATCATCGACTTCGCGCTGTCCAATGCCATCAATTCGGGCATTCGTCGCATTTCTGTGGCGACGCAATACCAGGCGCATAGCCTCATTCGCCACCTGTCGCGCGGCTGGAACTTCCTCCGGCAGGAGCGCAACGAAAGCTTCGACGTGCTGCCTGCCAGCCAGCGCGTGGCCGAGGACATGTGGTATGCCGGCACGGCGGACGCCGTGTACCAGAACATGGACATCATCGAGGATTACGGCGCGCGCTACATCGTCATCCTGGCGGGCGACCACATCTACAAGATGGACTATGAAATCATGCTCCGCCAGCACGTGGATACGGGCGCGGACGTGACCATCGGGTGTCTCGAAGTGCCGCGCATGGAAGCCACCGGCTTCGGCGTGATGCATGTGGACGGGCGCGACCGGGTGGTCGATTTCGTCGAAAAGCCCAAGGATCCGCCCGGCATTCCGGAACAGCCGGACATGGCCCTGGCTTCGATGGGCATCTATGTGTTCGAGACGCGGTTCCTGATGGAGCAGCTCAAGCGCGACGCGGCCACCGAAGGCTCCAGCCGCGACTTCGGCAAGGACATCATCCCCTATATCGTCAAGAACGGCACCGCCTGGGCGCACCGCTTCAACCGCTCCTGCGTCCGTTCGAGCAATGAGAAGGTTTCCTACTGGCGCGACGTGGGGACGGTCGATGCCTATTGGAAGGCCAATATCGACCTCACGGACATTACCCCTCAGCTCGATCTCTATGACCGCGACTGGCCGATCTGGACCTATGCCGAGATCACCCCGCCGGCCAAGTTCGTGCACGATTTCGACGGGCGCCGCGGGACGGCGGTCAATTCGCTGGTCTCGGGCGACTGCATCATCTCGGGCGGCCACCTGCAGCGCACGCTGCTTTCGACCGGCTCCAGGGTGCATTCCTACTCCATGCTGGAAGACGCGGTGGTGCTGCCCTATTGCGATATCGGACGCAATGCGCGCCTCAAGAAGGTGGTCATCGACCGCGGCGTCAGCATTCCCGAAGGCCTTGTGGTCGGCGAGGACCCCGAATTCGACGCCAAGTGGTTCCGGCGTACCGATGAGGGCGTGACGCTTGTCACCCAATCCATGGTCAACAAGTATCTGGCGGATCGATGATCGAAGTTCTTTCGGTCGCATCCGAGGTCTACCCGCTGATCAAGACGGGGGGCCTGGCCGACGTGGCCGGCGCCCTGCCGGGTGCGCTGGTCGAATCGGGGGTGACCATGCGCACGCTGGTGCCTGGCTATCCGGCCGTCACCAGCAAGATGACGGGTGGACGTGAAGTCGCAGGTTTTTCGGACCTCTTCGGCGTCACCGGACGGCTGATTGCCGGGCGGGTGGAGGGGTTAGACCTCATCGTGCTCGACGCCCCGGCGCTCTATGACCGCCCGGGCAATCCCTATATGGGGCCGGAGGGCTGGGACTGGCCTGACAACTGGAAGCGCTATGCGGCGCTGAGCTGGGTCGCGTCGGAACTGGGGCTTGGCTTGGTGGATGGCTATCGTCCGCAGGTGATCCATGCGCATGACTGGCAGGCCGGGCTCGTGCCCGCCTATGTCAAGTATGGCCCGTCCTCGTCGCTCAAGACCGTCATGACGGTCCACAACATGGCCTTCCAGGGCACGTTCGGGGCCGAGATTTTCCCGCAATTGCGGCTGCCGGCGCATGCCTTCTCCATGGAGGGCGTCGAATATTACGGCGGCGTCGGCTATCTCAAGGCGGGCGTGGAATGCGCCGACGTGGTGACGACGGTATCGCCCACCTACGCTTCGGAGATCCGCACCCCGGCCTTCGGCATGGGGCTGGAAGGCCTGCTGAACAACCGTTCGGAGACTGTGTTCGGGGTCCTGAACGGCATCGACATGGATGCCTGGAACCCGGCGACGGACACGGCCCTGGCGCAGACCTATACGGCCACGACCATGCAGGGGCGCCTTGCCAACAAGCGGGCCGTGCAGGAGGCCTTTGGTCTCGACCCAAGCGATGGCCCGCTGTTCTCGGTGGTCAGCCGCCTGACCTGGCAGAAGGGCATCGACCTGCTGGCTGCCAATATCGGCATGCTGGTGGCGGCGGGCGGGCAACTGGCCGTGCTCGGTTCGGGCGATGCGGAGCTGGAGAATGCCGTGCGCGGCGCTGCGATGGCGCATCCGGGCAAGGTCGGGCTCGTGACCGGCTATAACGAAAAGCTGAGCCATCTGGTGCAGGGCGGGGCCGACGTGATGGTCGTGCCATCGCGCTTCGAACCCTGCGGGCTGACCCAGCTCTATGCGCTGCGCTATGGCTGCGTGCCGCTGGTGAGCCGCGTCGGCGGCCTCAACGACACGGTGATCGACGCCAACGTGGCGGCCCTGCAGGCCGAGGTGGCGACCGGCGTGCAGTTCGCGCCGCCGACTGAAGCAGCCCTGGCCGATGCCATAAGACGAACGCTGGCGCTCTATGCCGATGACAAATCATGGAAAAAAATGCAGCGGCGGGGAATGAAGTCGGATGTGAGCTGGGAAGCCAGCGCCGCCCGCTATGCCCAGCTCTATGCCTCACTGATCGGATATGGAAAAGATGACAGTGCTCGTGAATAAGACCACGCCCTATGCCGACCAGAAGCCCGGTACGTCAGGCCTCAGGAAGCGCGTAACGGTCTATCAGCAGCCCAACTATGTCGAGAACTACATCCAGGCGATCTTCGACAGCCTCGAGGGCTTTGCCGGAAGGACGCTGGTGATCGGCGGGGACGGGCGCTTCTACAATGACGTCGCCATCCAGAAGGCCATCCGCATCGCGGCGGCCAACGGCTTCGGCAAGGTGCTGGTGGGCCAGGGCGGCATCCTCTCGACGCCGGCGGCGAGCCATGTCATCCGCCACTACAAGGCCTTCGGAGGGCTCGTGCTTTCGGCCAGCCACAATCCGGGCGGGCCGGAGGGCGATTTCGGCATCAAGTACAATATCGGCAATGGCGGACCGGCGCCGGAGAAGATCACCGATGCGGTGTTCGCCCGGACAAAGGTGATCGACAGCTACAAGACGCTGGAAACGCCCGATGTCGACCTCAACACGATCGGTACGCAGATGGTCGGCGGGATGACGGTCGAGGTCATCGATCCGGTCAAGGACTATGCGGCGCTGATGCAGACGCTGTTCGACTTCGACGCCATCCGCGCCCTGTTCGCGGGCGGCTTCCGCATGACCTTCGATGCGATGAGCGCCGTCACCGGACCCTACGCCCATGCCATTCTCGAAGGCATGCTGGGGGCGCCCAAGGGCACGGTGATCAATGGCGAGCCCTCGCCCTCGTTCAATGACGGACACCCGGACCCGAACCTGGTCTATTGCAAGGAGATGCATGACCTGCTGATGACGCCGGAAGGACCGGACTTCGGCGCCGCTTCGGATGGCGACGGGGACCGGAACCTGATCATCGGCAAGAACCGGTTCGTAACGCCCTCGGATTCGCTGGCGCTGCTGGCGGCCAATGCGCATCTGGCGCCGGGCTACAAGCAGGGCATTGCGGGCATTGCCCGCTCCATGCCGACCAGCGCGGCGGCTGACCGGGTGGCCGAGAAGCTCGGCATCGAAATGCACGAGACGCCCACCGGCTGGAAATTCTTCGGCAACCTGCTCGACGCGGGCCGCGTCACCATCTGCGGCGAGGAAAGCGCCGGCACGGGCTCGAACCATGTGCGCGAGAAGGACGGACTCTGGGCGGTGCTGCTCTGGCTCAATATCCTCGCCGTGCGCAAGCAGGGTGTCGACGAGATCGTGCGCGAGCACTGGCGGACCTATGGCCGCAACTACTATACACGGCACGACTATGAAGAGGTCGATGCGGCCATTGCCGGCAAGCTGGTGGAGGATCTGCGGGCGCAGTTGCCGAGCCTGCCGGGCAAGGTCTTGGCCGATGACATGCAGGTCGCCTATGCCGACGACTTCACCTATCACGACCCGGTCGATGGTTCGACCAGCGCCAAGCAGGGCATTCGCATAGGATTCACCGACGGCTCGCGCATTGTGCTCAGGCTCTCCGGAACCGGGACCGTGGGCGCCACGTTGCGGCTCTACCTTGAACGGTATGAGGCCGCCGATGGACGACATGATCTCGATACCCAGCTTGCCCTCGAGCCCCTTATCGGGATCGCCGACACACTGGCCCAAATCAAATCCAGAACCGGGCGGGACGCGCCCAGCGTCATTACCTAGACTGGCCTTATCGATGAAACCAGAACTGGTGCCCCATGCCGGGCGCACGGACCAACTCGGCGCTGTCGCCAGCGCCGAGGGGGTCAACTTTGCGGTCTATTCGGAAAGCGCCAGCGCCATCTGGGTCTGCCTGTTCGACGAAACCGACCAGGAAATCGGGCGCTTCGAGCTCGACGTGCATGAAGACAATATCCATGCCGGGCTGATCGCCAATGTCGGGCCGGGCGCGCGCTACGGCCTTCGCGCCGACGGGCCGTATGATCCGGACCAGGGGTATTTCTTCGACCCCAACAAGCTGCTGGTCGACCCTTACGCGCGGCACCTCGACCGGGTCTTCGTGCGCTCGCCCCGATTGCGGCTGGGACGCGAGGAAGCGGTGGATACGGCACCGCTGGTGCCCAAGGCCATCGTGCCGGGTGGTGGCAATGAGATTGCCCATCCGCGCAAGAAGGCGCCAAGCCTCTACTACGAGCTCAATGTGCGTGGCTTCACCATGCGCCATCCGAGCGTTCAGGGCCCGCTGCGCGGCAGCGTCGCGGCGCTGACCACGCGCCGGGTGATCAACCATTTCAAGCATCTGGGCGTCGACACGGTGCAATTGATGCCGACGGCGGCCTGGATCGACGAGGGCCATCTGCCGGCGCTGGGGCTGACCAATGCCTGGGGCTATAATCCGGTCGCCTATTTCGCGGTCGATCCGCGGCTGGCGCCGCGCGGGCCGCAGGAACTGCGGGTGATGACCGA
>CBFGPB010000074.1:0-10668 GCA_965650545.1 uncultured Devosia sp.
GCTTCCACCGCGCCGCGCGGTACGGCCCTCAGCGCTCCGTAGAAAATTTCCGCTGTATAGGCCGCGGTGTTGAGCACCAGCACGACCGGCCCCATGAACAAGGGGTGGAGCACAAATCCGGAAATCCCCAGGGGTCTCCAGACCGTCAGATTGAGTGACAGTGCCAGCGAATAGAACATGAAGAATTGGATAAAGAGCGGGGAACCGCGAAAGGCGTAGATGTACCCGCGCGACAAGGTGTTGATCAGCCGGTTGGGCGAGGCCTTGCCCAGAGCCAGGAAGATGGCGAGCACGAATCCGAGCGGGATGGATGCGACGGCGAAGTAGATGTTGAACAACACCGCCGGCGCCATGATGGCCAGATCGTTGAAGAATCCCTGCATCAGGCCGGCACCTCCGAGAGAATGCCGCGGCCGGCCCGGCGCATGATGGCTTCAAAAGCGCGTTCGGACAGCCAGGTGACGAGGATGTAGAAGACGAACAGCACGAGGTAGTAGCGCCAGCGCCAGTCGTCATGAACGAGGCCGACACTGGGCAGGAAATTGGGCGCCCCGAGCCTGTCGGCCCAAAGCACGATATCGGCAATCTGCAGCAGCGAGAGCAGCGAGGTCGCCTTGACGATCAGCATCCAGACATTGGAGAGGCCGGGCAAGGCATAGACCCACATCTGGCGAATTTGTACGCGCCAGAGCACCTGGGCGGCGCTCATGCCGTAGGCACGGGCGGCTTCCAGTTGTCCGGCGGGGACGGCGCGCATGGCCCCATGGATGACATTGGTGGCGAAGGCACCATAGACGAGGCCAAGCGAAACGCTGGCGAGGAGCAGATATTCGGTGGTGCCCAGGAACCAGTTGGCGTCCCGGCATGGCGGCCATGGTGCAGTCTGGGCGGCAATGGCCTCGGCTGAGCAGATCTGGGTGGCGATCAGCCATTCAACGCCCTGCTCGAAGGCCAGGGGGAAGAACAGGAAGAACAGGACGTCCGGAACGCCGCGCACGATGGACGAATAGATTGTGCCCAGAAGGCGCAGGATGAAGAAGCGGGAGTTCTTGAGCGTGGCGCCCGCGAGTCCGAACACGACGGCCAGTGTTCCGCCCAGCAGCGCAGCATAGATCGTGAACTGGAAACTGGCGTACCAGGTCAGATGCTTGCCGTTGGTGATGTAGCCCAGCCAGAAGGCAAGGTCTTCAGTCATGCCGCCGCCCCGCGGTCTATGGCCTCTCCCGCTGGCGGGAGAGGCCGGATTGTCAGAAGCTTACTCGGCGAAGAAGGGACCCTTGCCCTCGAACCATTCGGCGATCAGCTTGTCGACCGTGCCATCGGCCTTGAGGCTGGCAAGGGCTTCATTGACCTTGGCCTTGAGCTCGGTATCTTCCTTGCGGATGCCGGCACCGACGCCGCCGCCGATCATCACGTCCTCGCCCACGAATTCGATGGCGCCGTTGGAAGCGGCGACCACGGGCTCGAGATAGGCGCCGTCAGCCAGGATGGTATCGAGGTTGCCGGCCGCGAGGTCAGCCATGGCCTGGTCGGCGGTGGCGAACGTCACGATCGTATTGGCGCCGCCGAGGTTCTCTTCGGCATAGGCCGCCTGGATCGTGCCACCCTGAACGCCGACGCGAGCGCCCGAGAGGTTTGCAAAGTCGAGGCTTGCGCCGGCGGCAGCAACATACTTGGACGGATCGGGCGGGAAGTAGTTGTCGGAGAAGTCGATGGTTTCGAGGCGTTCGTCGGTGATCGACATGCCGGCCATGATCAGGTCGTAGTTGCCCGCCAGCAGGTTCGGTATGATCGAATCCCAGTCGTTGATGATCCACTCGCAGGTCAGGCCCGCCGTCTCGCAGATGGCATTGCCCAGGGCGATTTCATAGCCTGCCGGCTCACCGGCATCATTGAGGAAGTTCCAGGGTGCATAGGCGCCCTCGGTGGCGATGCGCACCGTTTCCTGAGCGACGGTGGGAGTGGCGAGGGCCAGAGCGGCCGCGGCCACCAGCATCATCTTCTTCATGGACGTTCTCCGTTTGATTGCTTGTTTGGTTCGTGCGCCCGGTTTTCCGGGTCGTTTCCCAATGCGTCACTCATGATTGGCGGCATTGAGGAATTGCTTTAGACGGGAAGAGCGGGTGGCGCCGAAAACCTGATCGGGCGTCCCCTCTTCCTCGATGAGCCCCTGATGCAGGAAGATCACGTGATCGGATACCGAGCGGGCAAATTCCATGTCGTGGGTGACGAGAACCATGGTGCGCCCTTCATCGGCCAGCAGCTTGATGACCCGCAGCACTTCCACTTCCAGTTCGGGGTCGAGCGCGGATGTGGGTTCGTCAAAGAGCATGACGCGCGGATTGATGCAGAGGGCGCGCGCTATGGCAGCGCGTTGCTGCTGGCCGCCCGAAAGCTGGGCAGGATAGGCGTCGGCCTTGGCGCCGATGCCGACCTTTTCCAGCATGGCCCGCGCTTCTTCCTCCACCTCCGGCCGCGCGCGCTTCTGCACCACGAGCGGGGCCTCCATGACATTCTGGAGAATGGTCATATGCGCCCAGAGATTGAAGGACTGGAACACCATGCCCAGTTCGGAGCGGATGCGGCGGATCTGGTTCTCGTCTCCAATGCGGCGGCCATGCCCGGTGCCGACCAGGACGATCGGTTCGCCGTCGATCAGCACATCGCCGCGATCGGGGATTTCGAGCATATTGATGCAGCGCAACAAGGTGGATTTGCCGGAGCCTGACGACCCGATCAGGGAGACGACCTGACCCTCGCGAGCAGTAAAGGAAATGCCCTTGAGCACTTCCAGCGCACCGAAGGATTTGTGTAGGTCGCGCAGTTCAACCACTGCCGTTGCCCCCGCCCCGGCGGGTTCAGCCTGCTTCATGCTCACCATTGGCCCGAACGGGCGCCTGCCTGACTGGCGATCGCCTCTTGTTCATCGGGCAATCTTGACCGTCCGGTAGAAAACCAGAAGCCTGTGAGATAGCAAGCGAAAAAGCGGGTTATGCCTGCGCCGAGCAAGGATGGCGGATTGGATGTTCTTCGTACTTTCAAAGGTTTTCTGGCTGCTGGTGCAACCGATAAGCCTGGTGTTGCTGCTGACGCTCGGGGCAATTGTGCTCATCCTGCTGCATCGGCGGCGGCTCGCTCTTGTCGCCCTGTCGGTCGTCGCGACATTGGTCGGGCTCTTTGCCTTTACCAGCCTCGGCTACATGCTGATCCAGCCCCTCGAGAACCGATTTCCAATTCCCCAGCTCATGCCTGACACCGTGCGGGCGATTATCATGCTGGGTGGGGCGACCAAGGCGCGCCCGAGCACGGCGCGCGAGACTGTAGCACTCAACGATGCCGGGGAACGCCTGACCACCACGCTTTGGCTGGCAGAACGCTACCCCTCGGCCAGGGTTGTGTTGTCAGGGGGTGGTGGTCTGATGTCCGGGGAGACGGAGAGCGAGGCCGAGACAGCCAGAAGGTTCTTCCTCGCCATGGGCATAGAGGAGAGCCGGCTGGTGCTCGAAGGGCAGTCACGAAACACCATTGAAAATGCTCAATTCACACGAGAGCTCCTCGCCGATGAAGCGGGGCGGACGATACTCGTCACCTCGGCCTTTCACATGCCGCGTTCCGTTGGCCTGTTTCGCGCCCAAGGCGTCGATGTTGTCCCGTGGCCGACCGACTATCGCAGCACCGGCAACCAGGGCGTCGCATTTGATATTGCTGATCCGAACAGCAATTTCGACACCGCTTCGACAGCCATCCGAGAATGGGTGGGGCTGGCTGTCTATCGGATTACCGGGCAAATCGCAGACCTGTTCCCGGCACCATAAGAAAACGGCGCCTTGCGGCGCCGTTTACGTCTAGTGCGGCAAAGGTCAGGTCCGGCGGAAGAGACCGATCACGAGGGAAATGACCAGGAAAGCCAGGAAGAGGAAGAAGAGAATTTGCGCGATGCCAGCAGAGGCACCGGCAATTCCGCCAAAGCCAAGGACACCAGCGATCAGTGCGATGACTAAAAAGACAAGTGCATAATACAGCATGGGAAACTCCATGGTTGAAAACTTGCTGTATCAACGTGTCCTTGTCATAGACAGTTCCCTTGCCAATAAAAAAGGCCGGTTTTCACCGGCCCCTTCTCACTTCATTCTCGTTCGACATTCAGGCTGCAGCGCGCGAGCCTTCGTCGAAGAAAAGCGCCTGACTGATCAGCGCCTTCACCATCTCGGGGTTAAATGGCTTGGTCACGAGGAAAGTCGGTTCAGGGCGCTCACCGGTGAGCAACCGCTCCGGGAAAGCGGTGATGAAGATCACCGGCACTGAATGGGTGTTGAGGATGTCGTTGACCGCATCGATGCCCGAGCTGCCGTCGGCCAACTGGATATCTGCCAGGATCATGCGCGGCTGCGTCTGGTTGAACAGGCTGATTGCCTCTTTGTGCGTCCGGGCAATGCTGACGACCTTGTGCCCGAGGCTCTCCACCATCTGTTCGATGTCCATGGCGATCAGCGGCTCGTCCTCGATGATCATGATCTCGGTGGCCACTTGGCGGGAT
The DNA here is from genome assembly GCA_965650545.1 of uncultured Devosia sp. Classification (GTDB taxonomy): domain Bacteria; phylum Pseudomonadota; class Alphaproteobacteria; order Rhizobiales; family Devosiaceae; genus Devosia. The sequence continues at coordinate 4,538 of CBFGPB010000074.1, forward strand.
ATGTCGGACGAGGCCTGATCGAGAAGGGTCGCGAATTCGTCGTCGCTGATGTCGAGGACTTCGGCCGCCTGGCCATGATTGAAGCCTTCCACGGCCACCAGCAGAAATGCCTGGCGCGGCAGAGGGGCGAGATTCGCCAGGTTGGCGGCGGCCCGCTTCTCCCATGCGAAACTGGACGAGGGCTCGGGCACCGAGACCGCCGAAGATGAGAACAAGGCCGAAAACAGCTTGTAGAGCGCTATGCGGTCGTTGGAAGCTTCGGGAAACAGAGAAATATCGGCGATAAGCGCTTCAAGAGTGGCGGCGACATAGGCATCGCCCGAAGTCTGGGAGCCCGTGACAGCGCGCGAAAAACGACGCAGATAGGGCAGGTGCGGTGCAATCCGCGTGGACAATGACATAGACGAAAACTCCCAAGGTGACGCTGGTGGTTCTAGACCTCACGAGGGGCCAGAACGGGTCAAGGAAAGAAAAGTTCCCACACGAGGAACTTTTCCATCTGACTGTCGTTTCATGCCGTCAGAAACACAAATCCATGACTGATCGGTCTTACTCGGCATGAAAAAGGATAATCTGGTGACCCAGCAACGTGTGCGCATGCAGGCGGGGCGGGCGGATGACGGCCTTGGTCCAACGACGGACATCGGCTCGCGTCTGCGCGCACTGTACGGGGCTGTTCAGGACGAAGGTGTGCCCGAACAACTCCTGGATCTGCTTGAGAGGCTGGATTCTGCGGAGAAGGCGCAAACTCAGAAGTCTTCTGGCCGGGACGGGGAGTGACGGCATGACCGCCGAGGGTAACTCCTTCAAACGAGAAATGCTGGCGACCTTGCCGAGCCTGCGTGCTTTTGCTGTGTCCCTGACCGGCAAGCACGACAAGGCTGATGATTTGGTGCAGGACACCGTCATGAAGGCTTGGGCCAAGCAGTCCAGCTTCGAAATGGGCACCAACATCAAGGCCTGGCTCTTCACCATCCTGCGCAATGAGTTCTACAGCCAGATGCGCAAGCGGGGCCGCGAGGTGCAGGATAGTGACGGTGTCTTTACCGAGCGCCTTTCCGTCCATCCCTCCCAATACGGCTCGATGGATCTCGAAGACTTCAAGACGGCCCTGGCCAAGCTGCCGGATGACCAGCGGGAAGCGATCATCCTGATTGGCGCTTCCGGCTTTTCCTATGAGGAAGCCGCCGCGATCTGCGAATGCGCGGTCGGGACCATGAAGAGCCGTGTCAGCCGGGCCCGGACCCGATTGACCGAACTGCTCAAAATCAGCGGCGAGTCCGATTATGGTCCGGACGCGGTCTCAGCTCAGGTCACGTCCGGCAACGGATTCTGAGCCAGCCTTCGGCGAATGGCCTCTGTGAGGGCTTCGTCAGGGACGGGCTTTACGACAACGGGTGTGCCGGGCAGCTCCGGCACCCCAGAAGAGAGGGCGACGTCGGCGGTGATGCCGAGTACGGGTATGCCGCTCTGCGCGATCTGGCGCGCCAGTTCGATCAGGTCGGGCCGGTTTGCCTCCAGCTCGACAATGGCAAGCGCCGCGCCGGACCAGGCTGCAGCGGATGCATGCGCGTCGGCGGCGCTGCCGGCCACAACGACCCCATCGGCTCCAAGTGCCTCAAGGACGGATTGTACGCCCAGGGCGATGATGAATTCGGTCTCGACGACGAGGACCGTGCGGCCGCCCAGCATGATTGCGCTTTCTGCTTATGGACGCTCCTGATGGCCCGGGCGAAGCCGGCTGTCATTTAACTTTGACATGTGCGGAACGCTCCCGAACGTCCATGCGTTGGGTGGAACGACTCCCAAAGCGTCAGGAAATCTCGTGAGTCTCATCCTTCCCAGCACCGGCAGGCGAGTGCCCTGCGAACAATGTCCATTGCGTCCACTGCCTGCATTCCGGGACTTTTCGCCGGCGGAGCTGAGGTTCGTTTCAAGTTTCAAGACCGGTGAAATGACGGCCGAACCGGGCGCGGTTATCCTGTCAGAGGGCGCTCATAGCGCACATCTTTTTACGCTGCTCTCCGGTTGGGCCTTCCGGTTCAAGATGCTCGACGATGGGCGGCGGCAGATTCTCAACTATTTGCTGCCAGGCGATCTGGTGGGCCTGCAGGGATCGGTCATCGGAGAAATGGAACATTCGGTCGAAGCGCTTTCGCCGCTGGTCTTGTGTGTTTTCCAGCGTGACAGGCTGGACGAATTATTCCGCAATCATCCGGGGCTCGGCTTCGACGTGACATGGTTGGCGTCGCGCGAGGAACGCATGCTCGATGATCACCTGCTCAGCCTGGGGCGGCGGACGGCGCTGGAGCGGGCGGCCTACCTCCTGGCGTTCTTGCATGAACGGGCCATATCGGTGGGTCTCGGAGCTGCCAGCGTGCATATTCCGCTGACCCAGCAGCATGTGGCCGATACCCTGGGCCTCTCGATCGTTCACACCAACAAGACGCTGCGCAAGCTAACCAATCGCGGGCTCATCCGCTGGCTTGGGCGGAGCTGCGAAGTACTTGATGCCAAGGAACTGGCGCGGGTCGCCGGTTGGGATGGCTCGAACGAGCGCGTGCGTCCTCTGATCTAGGGTCCGGCCTCAATGCTGCCACCGGTTACAGCAAATGCTAGCCTCGCCCCGAGACTCGTCGCCGATGGGGGCTGGAGATGAGCGTCTTGACGGAGCGGGTGCCCGGCATGGAGATGACCAGAACAGGCAGGCGCGCGAGCCGGCGGCTTGCGGTCTGGGTTTCGCTTGGGCTTGTGTGTCTCGCGGCCATTGCCGCACTGTTGCTCATGCAAGGTATCGACCGGCAACTTACGGACATCACCAACACCTATGCCGTGCGCAATGCGGCTCGAGAATTGACGCATGCGCTGAGTCAGGCGGAGGCCAGCCAGCGCGGCTATCTGCTGACCGCGGACCCGGAATTCCTTTCTCCGTATCGCGAAGCCATTTCCGGGCTCGACCAACGTGTCGCCGCACTTCTGCAAATGACGGCGGATGATCCAGCGCAGAGCGCCCGCGTGACCAGCATTATCGGCGATATTTCGAGCAAGCTGGCGGAGATGAACCGCACGGTGGAACTGGTGACCACACGACGCAGTGAAGAGGCGCAGACCCTGACCGAGACCGGCATGGGAGCGCGCCTGATGGCCGAGGTCAGCGAGACACTTGAAGACTTTATTGCCGAGGAAGACGCCAAGCTGGCCACGCGCAACCAGGCCATTGACCAGACCCGCACCGGTCTCGTGATAGCGCTTATTGCCGCGCTCGCCGCCGCCGCCATTCTCGCCTATGCTCTCCTGATGCGCACGCAAAGGCAGGTGAGCGTTCTGGCGCAGAGGCAGCGGGGCCTACTGACCCAGAACGAGGCGCTGGAAGCTGAGGTGGCCGAGCGCACGCGGGACATCCAGGAAGCGCGCGCCCATGCCGAGCGTGAACGCCACAGGGTGGAAGCGCTGTTGCAGGACACCAACCACCGGATCGGTAACTCGCTGGCGACAGTGTCGTCGCTCCTGGCGCTACAGATGATGCGCAGCAAGTCCGAGGACGTTCGCGCAGCGCTCGAGGCCGCGCGCCTCAGGGTGCATGCAGTGGCCTCGGCGCATCGCCGATTGCGCCTGGGGGATGATCTCGAGACCGCCAGCGCCGACGAATTCCTGCTCGCCGTCATCGAGGACATTGCCGAAACCCAGGTCAATGAGGACCGCGTGAAGATCGTGAGCGAACTCGAGCCCATCGAGGTCGGGGCGCGTGATGCAACGACGCTTGGCATCCTCGTGGGCGAGCTGGTGACCAATGCTCTCAAATATGCCTTCCCTGGGGATCGGCAGGGTGTCATCACCGTCACTCTGGGGCGGGATGGCAACGGCATTCCCCTGTTGAGCGTTAGAGATAGTGGCGTGGGCCTGCCACCCGACCAGGGGAGCGGTGAGCCAGGCTTGGGATCCGTGATCGTCCGGCAGCTCGCCGAGCAGTTTGGCGGCATGCCTGACTATCGTATTCCGGAGGGGGGTGGCACCGAGGTGACCATCCTGCTGCCGGCGCTGAGCGGAGCGGAAAAGCCGCAAGAGGGTGACGCAACTTGAAGTTCCGCGCGATACTCAATCGGGATGGTGGCACTTTGCGCACCATGGATCTCGACGCCTTCTGCACCAGCGCCAGGACCATCTTCGAAAAGGAAGGCCACGAACTCGATTGCCGGGTGATCGCTGGCAAGTCGGTGGAAGCCGAGTTGCGCAAGGCCGTCCATGATGGCGATGTCGAAATCATCTTGGCGGGAGGTGGGGACGGGACGGTTTCGGCTGCGGCGGCCATGGCCTTCAAGAGCGGCAAGCCGCTGGCCATCCTCCCCGCTGGGACGATGAATCTTTTCGCGCGGGCGCTGGGCATGCCGCTCGATCTGAACCATGCGCTGGTCGCGGTTGCCCGCGGCAGGATAGACCGCATAGACGTGGCCACGGCGAACGGGCAGCCCTTCGTGCACCAGTACGGCGTGGGCATTCACGCCAGGCTGGTCCGTATTCGCAATGGGATGACCTATAGCAGCCGCTGGGGCAAAATGGCGGCCAGCTTCCGCGCCATCTTCGCCTCGGCGATCAACCCACCGCGCTTTGAGGTCGAACTGCATTCGGCAGACGGTGACCGGACTGTCATGGCGTCGGGCATTGCCATATCGAACAATCCGCTCGACGACAGTCCCGTTCCGATTGCCGCGACCCTGACCGCAGGCGTTCTGGGCGTCTATATCGCGCAAAGCGTGACGACCAATGAACTGCTGAACCTGGCCTTCGATGTCATGACCGGGCGCTGGCGCAACAATGCGGCGGTCAGCGAAGCGGAAGTGCGAGACCTGGTCCTGCGCTTTCCCAAGCGCAAGAGGGGTACGCATGCGGTTATCGATGGCGAACTCATCGACCTCGAACCGGCGGTCACGCTGCAGATACATCCCGGCGCATTGTCCGTGGTTCTGCCGGCGAAGGACGCGGTCCAGCCGAGTGCCGGTTGACCTGGAACTCGTCGGGCGTCACGCCTTCAAACCGCAATAGTGGTGTCGACCTATGCTGGAAGCGCTTTAATCGTCCTTGTTGTCGTGCATCAGCGCAAAGGCCGCGAGCACCGCAGCTGGCAGGCCGAGACGCAATAGCAGCGGTGATCGGGCCAGAACGGGCAGGGCTGTGATCGCTGCCGTGGTCAGGAAAGCACCCGTCTCGCTGGCGCGGCGGCGCTCCGCAAGCTGACGCTGGCGCCGGCTATGTCCGATCAGCGAGCCCAGATAGACGGCCAGCGCCAGGATCAAGAAGCCGCCCGCCATGATCAGCGAGGCGACGATCGCGCCCACCACACCAGCCAGCGCCATGAAGCCAGCAGCCAGAAGAAAGCCCACGGCAATCAACAGGCAAAGCACGATGAGGCCATAGACCAGCAGGGCCGATTTCGCGCGGGCCGTCAGCCCCTCGACCTCAAGGCCGAGAAGGGCTGCAAGCGGGGCAAGCAAACCCATGATCAGTGCCGGGTAAGCAGAGCCAGGACAAAACCGACGCCGGCAGCCGCCGCTACGGCGGTCAGGGGCTTCTCGCGAATGGTATCCTTGAGTTGCTTTTCCACCTCACTGGCCTGGTCCTGCGCTTCACCGAGCATTTTCTGGCCCTTGGCCTGCAGGTGCTTGACCTCGGTTGTTGCGAGCTGACGGGCTTCGCTCACCTTCTCACCGGTCAGCTTGGCCAGCGTTTCGGTGATGGCCTTGAGGTCGGTCTGCAGCTGGGCAACCTGCGCCTCGAGCTCTTCCTCCCGCGTGAGGGGTTTGTTCTGGGTGGGGCCATTGCCGGCCTTGCGGCGGGTGGGGGCCATATCGGTCGTGGTCGCCATGAGACGCTCCTTTTCGTTAGTCGCACAACGCAATGAGCCGGTGTGGGTTCCCCGTCACGGCTCTTCAAAAGTTGTCCCGACAGGCGATCACGCCTGCCGGGACAAAAGGCGCGGACCGAAAAGGGGGGCGACCATCGGTCCGCTTTGGGCACAATCCGTTTTGTGGAGACCAGAGGGACCTGGCGTGCCCGTTTCTTGAAACTGGACTGGGCTAGATGCGTCCCATGAGGACAAGGATCAGCACGATCACCAGCACGACGCCGAGAATGCC
>CBFGPB010000075.1:0-10549 GCA_965650545.1 uncultured Devosia sp.
CCGGATCGGCGAGGACCGGCTTGAGCCGCGCCCCCTCCCCCAGTGCCGCCGCGATCGCTTCGGCGATGGCGTGGTCGCTCAGAAGCCCGAACAGTGTTTCCACGGCCTGTGCATGGCTGCCCCCGCGCAGACCCTCGGCCAGAACCTCCTCGCGCGCCGCGAGCAGCATGTTGGCCTGCCGGTCCTCCTCGATCACGGCAAAATCGAAGGGCACGCCCGCCTCGATGGGAAAGCGATGCAGCACCGCTTCGCAAAAGGCGTGGATGGTGAGGATGCGCAGTCCGCCCGGGGTTTCGAGGGCCCGCGCGAACAGGGTCCGCGCGTCCTCCATCTGACGTTTCGCTGGCTCCCCGCCCGTCAGGTCGCGCAGGGCCTGGCGCAATGCCGCCTCCTCCGCCACCGCCCATCCAGCCAGCCGCGCGCCGACGCGCTTGCGCATCTCGGCCGCCGCCGCCTTGGTATAGGTGAGGCAGAGAATCGATTGCGGTTTCACCCCGTCGAGCAACAGGCGCAGCACCCGGTTGGTCAGCACGAAGGTCTTGCCCGAGCCGGCATTGGCCTCCACCCAGATGGAGAGCGCCGGGTCGCTGGCCTTGGCCTGGCTGGCCACCGTGTTGAAGGGCGGGTTGACGGTGCCGCGATCGTTCATGCCTCGTCCTCCCCATCCACGGCGGTCCATTCGGCAACGCGTGCCAGATGATCATATGCCCCGGCGAAGCGCTGGCCTTTCACGGGCAAAAGGCGCGAGGGCATGGGCGTTTCGCGTAACAGGAAATGGTCGATCTGGAGCTGCATGCGCCGCCAGACTTCTTCGGCGACATCGGCAACGCGCATGCCTTCGGGCAGAGCAAAGCCGCTCGGCTTGAACGCCTCGGGCCCCAAGCCGACCTTGATATAGGTCAGCGCGCTGGTCTCTGCGGCGGGAATGTCCTTGAAGCCGCCCTGCAGCGCCATCAATGCCTCGACCGGCAATTGCGGGGCTTCGAACGTCTTCATCGCGCCCGGGCTGGGTGGCGAGCCGGTCTTGAAGTCGAGGATTTCCAGCGTCCCATCGGTCAAGAGGTCGATCCGGTCCGCCTTGCCGGTGATGGCGAAAGGTTCGGCCAGGCGCATATCCCACCGCCCCTCGACTTCCGCATGCCGCGCCGCGACCAGATGCGCCCTTCCCTGCTCGAAATCGAGGAACTGCCGCGCGGCGGCCTCGAACCGCTTGAGCCAGATGTCGCGCCGCTCGCCAATGGCGTCGAGCCCGGCAAATTCCTCCCCGGCAATCTCCATGAGCCGCGAAAACGCACCCGGATCGGCCGGATCACGCTTTTCGAAGACGAAGCGCGCGAAGATGGCGTGGACGATGGTGCCGCGCTCGCGTGCATCGGGGTCCTCGCCGAGCGCATCGAGCGGCTTCAGCCGCAGCACATGCCTGGCATAGAGGTCATAGGGCGAGCGCATCAGCGTCTCGATCTCGGTGACCGAGAGCTTTCGGGGTCGCGTATCGACCGGTGGATTGGGCTGTGGCCGCGAAGCAGGGCTCACCCGGGCCACTGCATCGAGCCGTCGGGCCTCGTTGATCCAGGCCTGACCACGCCCCCGCAGGCGTGCTGCAGCCTCCTCGCCAATAAAGGCATCGAGCCTTTGCACCAGCCGGGAGGGCAGGGAGGGGCTGGAGCCGACCCGTTCCGCGTAGCAGAGCACCACATCGGCATTGCCCAGCCCCTGCGCGAAGTCATGGGCGGCGAGGCCCTGCTGCCGCTCGGGCGGCTCCAGTCCGGCCGCGAGCCGCATACCGCGGCTGAGCCAGGGTCCCGGATCGGCCGTGCCTGGCCACTTGTCCTCGTTGAGCGCAGCGAGGATCAGCACGTCCGGGTTCATCAGGCGCGCCTCGAGCTGCCCCCAGATGGCAATGTCCTGGCGCCGGTCCTGCGGCACAGGATGGCGGACCTCGATCCCGCTCATCAGGGCGGCCAGCACGTCATCGAGCCCGAAAGCTCCGAAGCGATGACCCTCCCCGCCGAGCGCGGCCATGCTCTCGACCCATGCAGCCAGTTCCGCGCGGCCTGGCAAGGGTGCTTCGCCGCAGACCGACACAACGGCCGTCCCCAGCGCCACGGCCAGGGCGGCGGCGGTCATTTCGGGCAGGGCAATGAGCTCGACGAGTGGCGCAATTGCAGCGTCCAGCCTGTCGAATAAATCCGCAATTGCCGTCCCGCGTTCAGGCGTCAGCTTGCGGGCCGGATATTTTAGCTTGCCGCCAAGATGCGCTGCCAGCATGGCGCGGAGCCCGGCAGTGCCCGGCCCCGGCCGCTGGCCGCGCAACAGGCCAAGGTCGATGTCGTCGGCCAGGGCGGCGATGGCGCCGCGCTCGAGGCCCAAAGTGGTGGCGCGATTGCGCAGCAGCGCCAGCAGGTCCACCGGTGCACAGCCGCCCGTCACCAGGTTCAGGACCTGCCGGGCCAGACGGCCTGCGGGCGCATGAAAGAGCGGTGTGCCAGCGGCATCATCGACCACGATATCGAAGCGTTTGAGTTCGGCGGCGATGCGGCGGGCGAGGTTGCGATCCGGGGTGATGATGCCGACGCTTTGGCCAGCTTCCAATGCGGCGCGGCCGCACAGCGCGATGGCGCGGGCCTCTTCGTCCTCATTGCGCGCCCGGATCACCGAGACGCCGTCGAGCGCCAGTTCCAAATCTGGTCCAGTGAAGCGTTGAACGGACCATTTCGCCGTTTCGGGCGTGGGCGCCAGGGCCAGGTTAACCAGACGCGTCCGGGCCGACTCGCTTTGGGCCAGTTCGATGACGGTCTCGATATCGGCCCCGAAGCGACGCAGCAACTGCGCCATGCCATATTGCGGATGACCGTGGGGATTGGTCGTGGGATCGAGCAGGGCCGCCAGCGCCTCGGGCGTCTGGTCCCTGTCCAGGCCCGGCAGCACCACCGCGCCGCGTGGCAGGGTCGCAATAGTCTCGAGCAGCCTTGCCGTCGCCGGGATCGACCCGGTCGAGCCTGCGGCAATGACGGGCCTTTCGCCATAAAGGAAGGGTGCGGCGCCGGCTTGCCGGTCCAGCCGCAGGCTACGGAGTTGCGCCGCATCGGCGAGGCCGTCCTGGTTCAGGATGCGGGGCCAGAGGTCGAGGGCAATCTCGAGGAATTTCAGCGTCTGCTGCCAGTAGTCGCCCAGTTCGGCACCCATTTCGGCGCTGAGCGCGCGGATATGGGCGGGGCTGCGCTCCTCGATGTGGAGATCATCGATCAGCCGCCCCAGCGACTCTGCCATGGCAAAGATTTCGGCTGCCGTCGGCGGCGTCGAAAAAGCCTGCCTGCCCGCTTCGGTCTTGGCCCAGGCGGCCACGAGGCTGGACAGTGTCAGGCGCCGCTTGAGCCCGCTGGCGAGGCGCGGCAGGGGTGGCCCGTCAAAGGGCGGCAGGAAGGGTTCTTCGTCGCTCACCTCGCCGCCAAAGGTCCGGAGATCCGGCAGAAGCCCCCTGAAATCGGGATGGGTGGCAAAGGCGGCGGCAAGGGTCTCCTGCGCGCGGCGTGTCGGCAGGATGATGGTCACGTCCGAGAGCCAGAAAGGCCCGGTCCTGTCCCAGCCCGCCAGCAGGCGCCCATCCATCACCGCATCGACAAGGCAGGGCAGGAAGGGCGTGTGCGGGGCAATGGAGAACAGGTTCATGCGGAGAGCGCCCTCTCGGCCGCTTCGAGGGCCTCGGGATCGCCGACATGAAACCAGGGGGCGTCGAGCACGACCCCTTTGAGGCCCTCGCGCTCCAGCGCGGCCTCGAACAGCCGGTTGAGCGAGAAGGCGCCATCGGGGGTATCCTCGAACAGCCCTTTGCCCATCAGCGCCACGCCCGCATAGATGACCGGCGCGCCATAATCGAGGGTGATCTGGCCCGAGGGGTCGAGGCAGAAATCGTGGCTGCGCCCGAAGCCGGTGGCCCGATGCGGCTGCACGCAAAGCAGCACGATATCATCGGTCTCGACGTGCCGCGCCATCATGCGCTGGAGCGGTGCATCGCTGCCGGCCGGCCAGAAGGCATCGGTGTTCATCACGAAGAACGGGTCCGAATGCAGCATCGGCAAGGCGGCCTTGACGCCGCCGCCGGTCCCCAGCAATTCAGCCTCGCGATTGACCTTGAGCAGCCCGCCAAAATGGGCCAGCAACTGGTCGGCGCGGTAATGCGCATTGGCGACAAAGCGCGTCACGCCCTCGGCCCGCGCATTGACCATGATGCGCTCGATCAGCGGCATGCCGGCCACCGGCACCAGCGGCTTGGGGATCGTCTCGGTGATGGGGCGCAGACGCGTGCCCAGCCCGGCGGCGAGCAGCATCACATCGGGGAATCGGGCAGCTTTTTCCATGCCCGGATAGAACAGTCGCGGGCCGGACCTGTCCAGCCCGCAACACGGTCCCTGGCCTATTCGGCGTGAGCGGCCGCAGCAGGCGGGTCGATATCGTCGTCGCCCTCGGCGGCCACGGCGGCGTCACGCAGGCTGGCCTGGGCGGTGATGGCCTTGGTGCTGCCGGCGGTGATCGCCTCGTTGGGCGGCGCATTGGTGAGAATGGCCGCCAGCGAGCCGATGGTCGAGCGGAGGTTGTGGCGATGCACGACCATGTCCACCATGCCGTGGCTATAGAGATATTCGGAGCGCTGGAAGCCCTTGGGCAGTTTTTCGCGAATGGTCTGCTCGATGACGCGCTGGCCCGCAAAGCCGATCAGGGCGCCCGGCTCGGCCAGGTGCACGTCGCCGATCATGGCATAGGAAGCGGTGACGCCGCCGGTGGTGGGATTGGTCAGCACCACGAAGAAGGGCAGGCCCGCTTCGCGCAGGCGCAGTACGGCCACAGTGGTGCGCGGCATCTGCATGAGACCCAGAACGCCTTCCTGCATGCGCGCGCCGCCCGAGGCGACGAACAGCACGAAGGGGGTCTTTAGGCGCACCGCGGTTTCGAGCCCGGTGATGATCCCCTGCCCCGCCGCCATGCCCAGCGATCCAGCCAGGAAATCGAAATCCTGCACGGCCACGGTCACCGGGCGCTCATAAAGTTTGCCGGTGGCCACCAGCACGGCATCCTCATAGCCGGTCTTGGCGCGGTTTTCCTTGAGCTGGTCGATATAGCGCTTCTGGGCGCGGAATTTTAAGGGATCGGTCGGCGCCGAGGGCACCGGGACAAGGTCATATTTGCCATCGTCGAGGAAGGTCGCCAGCCGGTCCACCGGCTTGATCTTCATGTGATAGCCCGAATTGGGCACCACCCACTGATTGGCCTCGAGATCGCGATAGAACACCATCTCGCCCGACTCGGGGTCTTTCACCCAAAGGTTTTCCGGCGTCTCCCGCTTGTTGGAGAGGAAGGAGCGGATTTTGGGGCGGACGAAATTGTCGATCCAGTTCATGGCGCGGCCTTTCGCGGTGATCTTGTGGGATCACGTAGTCGTCAATTGTGGCAATTCTTATCAGGCCCTGCGGCTAGCCGCAAAGCTGCGCGCGCAGAGCCTGTGGACAGCGTTAAGCCTTGGCCCGCTTCACCCCGGCGGCCAGTTCGGCGACCAGGTCCCGCACGGCGGCAACAGTCCTGTCGGTGGCCTTGCCATTGTCCAGCGATTTCGCCACCGCATCGACCAGCACCGTGCCGACAACGACGCCGTCGGAATATTTGCCGATTTCGGCCGCGTCCTCGGCCGTCTTGATGCCAAAGCCCACGGCAACGGGAAGATACGTATGGCTCTTGATGCGCTGCACCGCCTCGCCCACCGCCGCACGCGACTTGATCGCCGCGCCGGTAATGCCGGTCATCGACACGTAATAGACAAAGCCCGACGTATTCTCGAGCACGGTCGGGAGGCGCCGGTCATCGGTGGTCGGGGTGGTCAGGCGGATGAAATTGAGCCCGGCCTTGAGCGCGGGAATGCAGAGCTCGTTATCTTCCTCGGCCGGCAGGTCGACGATGATCAGCCCATCCACACCCGCTTCCCTGGCCGCCGCGATGAAGCGATCGACGCCGAAGGAATAAATGGGGTTGTAATAGCCCATCATCACGATCGGCGTGGTCTCGTCCTTGCGGCGGAACTCCTCCACCATGCCGAGCACGCCCAGCAGCGTCTGCCCGGCCTTGAGCGCGCGCTGTCCGGCCATCTGGATGACCACGCCGTCGGCCATGGGGTCGGAAAAGGGCAGGCCCAGCTCGATCACGTCGGCACCGGCCTGCGGCAAGGCGTTCAGAATGGCCTGGCTGGTGGCCAGGTCCGGGTCGCCACCCATGACATAGGTGACAAGCGCCGGGCGGTTTTCGGCCTTGCACTGGGCAAAGCGGGCATCGATACGCGTAGACATTATTTCAGGAGCCCCAGATACTTGCCGACGCTTTCCACGTCCTTGTCGCCACGGCCGGACAGGCACAGCACGATGGACTGGTCCTTGCCCATGGTGGGCGCGACCTTCATCACCTGCGCCAGGCCGTGCGCCGATTCCAGCGCCGGAATGATGCCTTCGAGCTTGGTACAGAGCTGGAAAGCCTCCAGCGCCTCCTTGTCGGTGATCGGTGCATAGGTGACGCGCTTGGTGTCGTGCAGCCAGGCATGTTCCGGGCCGACGCCGGGATAGTCGAGCCCGGCCGAGATGGAATGGCCTTCGAGAATTTGTCCGTCGCTGTCCTGCAGCAGATAGGTGCGGTTGCCGTGCAGCACGCCGGGGCGGCCGCCGGTCATCGAGGCGGCATGGCCGTTCTCGACCTCGATACCGTGGCCACCGGCCTCTGCGCCATAGATGGCAACTTCCGGGTCGTCGAGGAAGGCGTGGAACGTGCCGATGGCATTGGAGCCGCCGCCGACACAGGCCACCACCGCATCGGGCAGCTTACCCTCGGCTTCCTTGAACTGTTCCTTGAGTTCGGTGCCGATGACCGACTGGAAGTCGCGCACCATTTCCGGATAGGGATGCGGGCCGGCGGCGGTGCCGATCAGGTAATAGGTCGAGTCGACATTGGTGACCCAGTCTCGCAGGGCCTCGTTCATGGCATCCTTGAGGGTGCCGGCGCCAGCGGTGACCGGCCGCACCTCGGCGCCCAGCATTTTCATGCGCAGCACATTGGGCATCTGCCGCTCGACGTCGGTGGCGCCCATGAAGATGGTGCAGGGCAGGTCGAACTTGGCGCAGACCGTGGCTGTGGCGACGCCATGCTGGCCGGCGCCGGTCTCGGCGATGACGCGGGTCTTGCCCATGCGCTTGGCCAGGAGGATCTGCCCCAGGCAATTGTTGATCTTGTGCGAGCCGGTATGGTTGAGCTCTTCGCGCTTGAGCCACACCTTGGCGCCGCCCAGATGCTCGGTCAGGCGCTGGGCGAAGTAGAGCGGGCTGGGGCGGCCGGTATAATGGACCGCCAGGTCCTTGAGCTCGGCCGCATAGGCGGGGTCGGCCTTGGCGGCGCGATATTCCCGTTCCAGGTCCAGGATCAGCGGCATCAGCGTCTCGGCGACGAAGCGTCCGCCATAGATGCCGAACCGCCCGTGCTCGTCCGGGCCGTTGCGCAGGGAATTGGTGCGGTCCATTTGGGTCCTCTCGGCGCCGCCGAGGGCAACCCGGCGTGCTGCTTCTATACGGCTGCCCGGGCGTTGCGGATGAACGCCTCGATCAGTTTCTTGTTCTTGACGCCCGGTGCGGTTTCCAGGCCCGAGGATGCATCGATCCCGAAAGGCCTCACCTGGCTGACGGCACTGGCCACATTGTCCGGCGTCAGTCCCCCGGAAAGCATGAAGGGGATGGACGGGTCAAGCGCTTCGAGCAGGGTCCAGTCAAAGCTTTCGCCCAGCCCGCCCGGCCGGTCGGCCCCCTTGGGCGGCTTGGCATCGAGCAGGATGCGGTCGGCCACGGCCGAAAACTCGGCAACCCTGGCGATATCGTCAGCCGAACCGATGGGCAGCGCCTTGATGATTTCAACGCCCGCCTCGGCCCTTATGGCCTCGACGCGATGCGGCGTTTCGGGCCCATGCAACTGGATCCAGTCCGGCCCGAGCGCGGCCACTTCGGCCACGCTGGAATTGTCCGGATTGACCAGGACCACGCAGCTCTGGATGCGCCCGCGCGCCGCCGAGATCAGCCCGCCCAGCTCATCGATGGAAACATGGCGCGGCGAGCGCGGAAAGTGCATGAAGCCCACCATATCGGCGCCGGCCGCAATGGTCGCGTCGAGCAATTCATGGGTCTTGATGCCGCAGATTTTGACGATCAAGGGATCGGCCATAGTCTTTTTGGGCTCAACGGGACGGGAACAGGGAAGTGAGCCGCACTGCGCCGTCCGTCATCGCAGTTCCAGCAAATCATCGACATCGGCATTGGGGGTCGCGCCCGCCTGGCCCTTGCGGCGCTGGGCTTCCAGCTCCTGGCCCAGGGCTTGCGCTTCGCGGCGCCAGTGGCGCTCGCTGCGCCGGTGCGAACCTTGCGCGAACCAGCTGGCAATGCCACCCAGCAGCACGCCGATCAGGAGCACCACGTAAAGGATGACGAAGAGCGGGATGCCATAGCCACCTGCATCGCCCTCGACCGGGGCGACAAAGGGGTTGATGTTGACATTGACCAGCTGCCGGTTGGCCAGGGCAAAGGCGACGAGCAGCGCACAAAGCGGCACCAGAACCAGCCAGCCGACGATTCTATTGACCATAGAGGTATCCAGTGGAGCCCGATGAGGCTCCGGTCCTTGCATGGGCGGCAGAAGCCTCAGGAGCGATTGAGCCGCTCGCGGATTTCCTTGCCGGCCTTGAATTGCGGCACATATTTCTCGCCCACATCGACCTGCTCGCCGGTGCGCGGGTTGCGGCCCACGCGGGCCGGGCGGTTCTTCACCGAAAAGGCACCGAAGCCTCGCAGCTCCACCCGGTCGCCCCGCGCCATGGCATCCCCGATCTCGTCGAGGATCGCGTTGACGATATTTTCGATGTCACGCTGAAAAAGATGCGGGTTCTCCGCGGCGAGCTTCTCGACAAGTTCAGACTTGATCATCAAAGGCTCCGGTATCCACCCCTCGTCCCCTGTCAGGGACCCTGATCAACCTGCCAAAGCGAGACCAAACCGTCAAGCATGACAATACCTTCGGCAGGAAGACCGACCATCTGGCGCAATGAGCCGCCGAGGAGGTCGCCGATCCAGTTGAACTCTCCGGTTTCGACTGGCCAGGCTGTTACCACCGCGCTGGCCGCGTCCACGCCATGCTCGGCCTCGAGCCAGGCCAGGGCTTCCTCTTCCCCGCCGACGGCATCAATGAGACCAGTCTCGATGCCGACCCGTCCGGTCATGATGCGCCCATCCGCCAGCGCCAGCACGGCTGAACGCTCAAGACCCCGCCGCTCGGCCACGATATCGACGAACCAAGCGAAGCTGTCCTCCACCAGGGCCGTGATGGAAGCGCGCGGCGCCCCGGTCAGCGGTTCGTCATAATCCGGCTCGGCCTTGAGCGGGCCGGAAGCGACCTTGTCGAGATCGACGCCGATCGTGTCGAGCAGCTTGCCGGCATTGACATGCTGGTAGAGCACGCCGATCGAGCCCACGATCGACAGGCGCCGGGCAAAGATGCGGTCGGTGGCAATGGCGGTCATATAGGCCGCCGAGGCGCCCAGTTCGTCGATGGTCGAAACCACCGGCTTGGCGGCCGCGAGGCGCCGCAGGTCTTCGTAGAGTTCTTCGCCGCCCGCCGTGGTGCCGCCCGGCGAATTGATGGCGACGATGACGGCCTTGACCGTCTCGTCCTCGATCAGCGCGTCGATCGCGCGGGAGCGGGCCGGGTCGGTGGCAATGGTGCCGGCGATAACGATGCGCGCGACATGGTCGCCCTGGCCGGCTGCGGGCAGGCCGAACCGCCCGAACAGGGCCAGGACGGCGACCACCAGCGCCAGAAGGGTCAGGATCCGCCACAGGCCCCGGGAGCGGCGATAGCGGTCGGCAGCAAGGAATTCATGCGGGCTGGGATTGGTCACGGCGCTTGTCTCCGGTCTGCGCCCTGAGGTAGCGACCGGAGCGGCCGAAGGCAAGCCAGGCGCTAGGCCAGTGCCTTGACCATATAGCGCGCCGCCTCCTCATAGGCGGCCAGCTTGTCCGCCAGTTCCGGTCGGTCTTCGGTGACAAAGCCCTGCTTTTCCCAGAAGGCGACCGAGCCGTTGACGGCCACCAGACTCATCGAGGGATAGCCCATGGCCTTGGCATGCTTGGTCAGTGCCGCGACGATCTGCCCTGCCGCGCCGACCCCGCGGGTCACCGGTAACAGCGCCAGGTCATGGATATAGTAGCTGTCGGCATCGGCCGGAATGGCGCCGAGCAGCGTGTTCAGCGCCGGCAGGCTGCCAAGGGTCCAGGGGTGGCTCAGCACATAGCCGGCCGGCTTTTCCGAGACTTCGAGCAGGTAGCAGCCATTGCGATAGAGCGCGAATTTTTCCGCCAGCACGTCCTCGGCTTCGAAAAAACCCGGATGCACCTTGTTGGCGATCTCGAAGACGGCGCCGAAGTCATAGCCGCTCATGGCGCGCCAGGCGACGTCGCGAAACTGGATCATCTGTCATCCACCA
>CBFGPB010000076.1:0-10503 GCA_965650545.1 uncultured Devosia sp.
CATTCGGTGACGCAGAGCCAGCACATGTCGGACGACACGGCCCGCATCATCGACCAGGAAGTGCGCAAGCTGATCGAGGATGGCGAAGCGTCGGCCCGCCATATCCTGACCACCTACCACGACCAGTGGGAAGCCATTGCCCAGGCGCTGCTCGAATACGAGACGCTCACCGGCGATGAATTGCGCGCCCTGATGGATGGCAAGCAGCCGGTGCGCCCGGAAGACAGCGGCCCGGCGGCCCCCAAGGCCACCGGCGTGCCTTCGGCCGGCAAGACCGGCAAGAAGCGCCCCGACGCGCCGCCCGAGCCGGGCATGGAACCGCAGCCGGGCAGCTAAGCCAAACGGCCATTCACAACCAAGGGTCGCCCCCGGGCGGCCCTTTCGCTTTGCCAAGCCCTGCGCTAATCCAGCGCAAAGTGGTATCAGAAATTTCAGACCAGTGAGTCGGGGGACAAATCATGGCCCGCAAGTATTTCGGCACTGACGGCATTCGTGGCCTGGCCAATGGCGACAAGCTGACGCCGGAGCTGGCGCTGCGCGTCGGCATGGCCGCCGGCACCAAGTTCGTGCGCGGTGACCATCGCAATCGCGTCGTCATCGGCAAGGATACGCGCCGCTCCGGCTACATGATCGAACAGGCCCTGACCGCCGGTTTCACCGCTGTCGGCATGGACGTCTACCTGCTCGGGCCGATGCCGACGCCAGCGGTCGCCATGTTGACCCGCTCGCTGCGCGCCGATCTCGGCGTCATGATCTCGGCCTCGCACAATCCCTATGACGACAACGGCATCAAGCTGTTCCGGCCCGACGGCTACAAGCTCAGTGACGAGCTGGAGCTGCAGATCGAAAAGCTGATCGACAGCGACATGACGCGCTTTCTGGCCAAGGGCCGCGATATCGGCCGTGCCCACCGCGACGAGGAAGCGCGCACCCGCTACATCGAATATGCCAAGCGCACCCTGCCGCGGAACATCGACCTTTCCGGCCTGCGTGTCGTGCTCGATTGCGCCAATGGCGCCGCCTACAAGGTGGCCCCGATTGCCCTGTGGGAACTGGGCGCCGAAGTCTTCACCATCGGCGCCGAACCCGATGGCTTCAACATCAACCACAAGGTGGGCTCGACGGCCCCCGAGGCGGTTGCCGCCAAGGTCAAGGAAGTGCGCGCCGACATCGGCATCGCGCTCGATGGCGATGCGGACCGCGTGATCATCGTCGATGAAAAGGGCCATGTGGTCGATGGTGACCAGTTCATGGCCGTCATCGCCGAAAGCTGGCTGGAGCGGCAGATGCTGGTGGGTGGTGGCATTGTCGCCACCGTCATGTCCAATCTCGGGCTCGAGCGGCATCTCTCCAAGCTGGGCCTGACGCTGGAGCGCACCCAGGTCGGCGACCGCTATGTGCTCGAAGCCATGCGGACCAAGGGGTTCAATGTGGGCGGCGAGCAGTCGGGCCACATCATCCTCTCCGATTTCACCACGACGGGCGACGGCCTGGTGGCGGCGCTGCAACTGCTCGCCGTGCTCAAGCAGATGGAGCGCCCGGTTTCGGAAATCTGCGCCCGGTTCGAAAAGGTGCCGCAGCTCTTGCGCAGCGTGAAATTCAAATCCGGCAAGCCGCTCGAACACAAGCAGGTGATCCAGGCCATTGCCGACGGCCAGGCCATGCTCGGCAATGGCGGGCGCCTGGTCGTGCGGGCCTCGGGGACCGAACCGGTGATCCGCGTCATGGGCGAGGCCGATGACGCCATCCTGGTCGAAACCGTGGTCGGCCAGATCGAAGCCGCCATCCGCGACGTCGCCTAGCACAGGTACAAGTATTGAAGGTCAGTTACCGGGCGCTCAAGTAAGTAACAGCTCGGTAACCACTGCATTTGACTAGCCGTTAGGGTTAAAGTTTTAGGTTAAGTACGCTTTAAGAAGTTTGCCGGATATTGGGCGCAATCGACTTGGTGTCGTGGCAACCAAAGGAACTTCGTTATGCGTAACCTAACCGCCGCAGTGCTGGTCGCAGGAGCGACCATGATCGCCGGGCAAGCCCTGGCTGCGGACCTGCCCTACTATCCGCCTGTCATCGAAATCCCCGACGTCGACTACGGCTATTCGGGCTCGTTCTACCTGCGCGGCAGCGCGGCGCTGAACCTGATGTGGGCCCATCGGGTCAATCACCCGACCGCAACGCCTTCGACTTACAACATTACCGAATTTGGCTACGGCTACTCGATCGGCGCGGGCGCCGGTTTCGAGACGGGCACGGGCCTCCGCTTCGACGCCACCTATGACTGGCTGAGCAATACCGGCATGACTGCAGCCATTGACGATGGCGGCGGCCCCCTGGTCGAAGGCAACCATAGATTGTCACTGCGCTCCAGCGTGCTGCTGGCCAACGCCTATTACGACTTCAACTTCGGGGATGGCGGCTACGGCGCTGCTGGCGGGACATTCGCCTATGTCGGTGCCGGTGCCGGTGTTGCCTTCAACGATGCCGTTGTGACCGACCCGCTGGGGGCCGAATCGCGCAGCCAGAATGCCAGCCTTGCCGCTGCCGGCATGGTGGGCGTTGGCTATGACTTCGGCCAGGTGGTCGCCGACGTGGGCTACCGCGCCCTCTATATCAACCGCATCGAGAACACCACGGCGGCCTTCCCGTTCTCGGTCGACAACAACTGGGTCCATGAAGTTCGCGGCTCGGTCCGCTATCGCTTCAACTGATCGCACGCGCGGACAGCCACGTCTGCCAGTCGCCTGGGCCGGTGTCAGAAGACACCGGCCCTTTGCTTTGCCCTCTGGACGGCATCCCGTCACCGGTGCTCAATGGGCAGACACCGGAGGAGGAACGGCGTGCATATCCTGATCATTGGCGCGGCCGGCATGGTCGGACGCAAACTGACTGCGGCGCTGGTTTCCCGAGGTGACGTCGGAGGCCAGGCCATCGCCTCGATCACCCTGACCGATGTGATCACCCCGCCGCTGCCGACGGCGTCTCTTCCCGTTTCTGCACTCGCGGCCGATCTCTCCCAGCCGGGCACGGCAGCCACGCTGGTGGCAACGCGTCCCGATCTCATCTTCCATCTGGCGGCCGTGGTCTCGGGGGAAGCGGAGGCGGATTTCGAGAAAGGCTACGCCATCAATCTCGACGGGGCGATGTTTCTCTTCGAAGCCATCAGGCAGGAGGGGCTGAAGGAACCCTATTGTCCGCGCCTGGTCTTTACCTCATCGATCGCCGTCTTCGGCAGCCCCTTCCCCCTCGCCATCCCCGACGATTTCGCCCACACGCCTCTGACCAGCTATGGCACCCAGAAGGCCATTGGCGAACTGCTGCTGGCCGATTATTCGCGCCGGGGCTTCCTCGATGGCATAGGCATCCGCCTGCCCACCATCGTCGTGCGGCCCGGCGCACCCAACAAGGCAGCCTCGGGCTTCTTTTCCGGCATCATCCGCGAACCGCTCAACGGGCAGGAGGCAGTGCTGCCGGTCGATGACGGCGTTCGCCACTGGTTTGCCTCACCACGGGCTGCAGTGGGCTTCCTGCTCCATGCCGCGGCACTCGACACTGCGCCCCTCGGCCAGCGGCGCAACCTGACCATGCCCGGCCTCAGCGCCACCATTGCGGACGAAATCGCCGCTCTGGAACGCTTCGGCGGCGCCAGGGCGGTCAAGCTGATCCGTCGCGAGCCCGACCCGGTCGTGGCCGGCATCGTCGCGGGCTGGCCGCAGAATTTCGACGCGGCCCGGGCCATTGCCCTCGGCTTCCGCGCTGAAACAAGCTTCGACGAGATCGTGCGCGCCCATATCGAGGACGAGTTGGGCGGCACGGTGCCCCATGGCTGACCTCTCCCCGATCCTAGAAGCGGTCATTGCCCGCATCTTTCCGGCTGATGCGACGCATGGGGATGGTCGAGCCTTCGGGGCGCTCACCTATGTCGAGGCGCGACTGGAGGCTTCACCCGCAGCTCGCGAGCTGATCGGGCCGGGCCTGACCACCCTTGCCGAGCGAGGCTTTGCGGGCACGGACGCCGCGCACCAGGACGCCCTGCTGGCCGGACACGAAGGCGAGGACTGGCTGGCCCTGCTGGCGGAACTGGTGGCCGAGGGCGTCTATGCCGATCCCGGCAATGGCGGCAATCCGGACGCAGCGTCCTGGGCCATGCTCGACTATCGCCACGGCCTGCCCGAGGGACCGTCTGGCCCGCCAAAGCGACCCGCGCCACCCGCGCGCGCCCATTCCGGCACGCTCGACTATGACACAATCATCGTCGGTGCGGGTGCGGGTGGAGGTGTGGCTGCTGCCGTGCTGACCGAGGCTGGACACCACGTGCTGCTGCTCGAGCGCGGCGTCGAGCGCTCTTATGCCGATAGCGGTCATCGCGACCACCTACGCAACCATCGGCTCTCGCTTTATGGGCACAATACTGGTCCGGACTTGGCGGGCAATCCGCGCCTCTTCACCGACGCAAACGGCCAGGACCATGTCGTGGCGCCGCACGAGCCGGGCTATCACAATCTGGCGGCAACCGTGGGTAGCGGCACTTTCCTTTACGGCGCTATGGCCTGGCGCTTCCATCGCGACGACTTCCGCATGGCAAGCCTTTATGGCGTGCCCGAGGGCTCATCGCTGGTCGACTGGCCGATCAGCCATGAGGACCTGGCGCCCTGGTACGACCGCGTCGAAACAGAACTGGGCATTGCCGGCGACGCAGCGCGTCACAGCCACGAAAGCGGCCGGCAACGAGGCTTTGCCATGCCCCCACTGCCCCAGGCGGTGCAGACGGCGACTTTGGCGAAGGGCGCTGCTGTACTGGGGCTTTCCACCCTTGCCCCGCCCCTTGCCATCAACAGCGTGCCGCATGACGGGCGCGGCGCCTGCATCGGCTGCGGGTCCTGCGTGGGCTTCCCCTGTCCCAGCGATGCCAAGAACGGAACGCAGAACACGTTCATAGCCCGTGCCAGGAGGACCGGACGCTGCGAGCTGGTGACCGGTGTTATGGTCACTCGGGTCGATACCGATGCCGCGGGCAAGGTGACCGGTGTCAGTTTTGTTGACCCGGAGGGCAATGCCCACGCGGCGCGCGCCAAGCATGTCGTGCTCGCCGCCGGCGCCATCGAGACGGCGCGGCTGTTGCTCAACTCAACTTCCTCGCGCGAGCCGCAGGGCCTGGGCAACAATGCCGACCAGGTCGGGCGGCACCTGCAGGGGCACGTCTATCCGCAGGCCTATGGCCTGTTCGATTATGAGGTGCACGGCTCGACCGGGCCGGGCGTCACCATCGGGACGACCCAGTATAGCCACGGCAATCCCGGCATAGTCGGCGGTGGCCTCATCGCCGACGATTTCGTCCTGCCACCCATCCTGTTCTGGAAAACCTGCCTGCCCCCCGATCTCCGGCGCTGGGGGCGGGAAGCCAAGGACTTCATGCGTGACAATTTCCATCGGGTGTTGCGCCTGACCGGGCCCATCCACGAGATTCCCAATCCCGAGTCGCGCGTGAGAATTGCACCGCAGCAGCGCGATCGCTGGGGCCTGCCGGTGGCGCATCTCTCGGGCACGATCCATCCCGAAAGCCTGCGCACGGCGCTCTACATCCAGCAACGCGCGTTCGACTGGCTCGACGCTTCCGGCGCCAGCCGGCACTGGGGGCCGACGCCGAGCCTCACCCTCTCGGCAGGCCAGCATCAATCGGGCACCTGCCGCATGGGCACGGACCCGGAACGATCGGTGACCGACACGACTGGCCGGGTCTGGGGCCATGACAATCTCTTTGTCTGCGACGGCGCAGTGCATCCCACCAATGGCGGGTTCAACCCTTTCCTCACCATTATGGCCATGAGTTACCGGACGGCCGCGGGCATCGGCAGGCCGTGAAAAAACCGCGGCCCCGGAGGGCCGCGGCTGATCGAAGAGAAGCCTTGAATGATCAGGCGCCAGTGACGCGCCAGATGACATCGCCCACATCGTCTGCCATGAGCACGGCGCCATCGCTGGCCAGGGCCACGCCGACGGGGCGGCCATAGGAGTATTTCTCGTCGGGCGACAGGAAGTCGGTGAGAATCTCGCGGGGCATGCCGACCGGCTTGCCATGCTGAAATTCCACAAAGGCCAGCTTGTAGCCCGAGAGCTTTGAGCGGTTCCACGAGCCATGCTGGCCGATAGCCATGCCCGAGGGGAAGCCCGGCAGGGTAGCTTCGGGCAGCCAGCAAAGGCCGAGCGAAGCGGTGTGGCCACCAAGGGCATAGTCGGGCTGCTTGGCCGAGGCCACCTTGGCCGCATCCTGCGGCACGCGATCGTCAACCACGCGGTTCCAGTAGCAATAGGGCCAGCCGTAAAAGCCGCCATCGACAACCGAGGTCAGGTAATCGGGCGGTGTCTCGTCGCCAAGGCCGTCGCGCTCATTGACCACCGTCCAGAGATTGCCGCTCATCGGCTCCCAGGCCATGCCAACGGGATTGCGCAGGCCGCCGGCAAAGATGCGCGACTGGCCGGTCGCCAGGTCGAGTTCGTGGATGCAGGCGCGGTTTTCCTCGGCTGCCATGCCCTGGTCGCCGATATTGCTGAGCGATCCGACGGCGACGTAAAGCTTGCTGCCGTCCTTGGAGGCAATGAGGTTACGCGTCCAGTGGCCGCCCGGGATGAGGTCCATCAGCTTCTTGCCGGGGGTGGAGATGCGGGTTTCGCCGGCGACATAGGGATAGGCGAGGACGGCGTCGGAAGCGCCGACATAGAGTGTCGAGCCGATCAGCACCATGCCGAAGGGCTGGCGGACATTCTCGATATAGGCGTGTCGCTCTTCGGCTACGCCATCACCATCGGCATCGCGCAGCAGGGTCACCCGGTTGGGGCTTTTGCCCGAGGCCTTGGCGCGCTTCATCGTGGCATGCATGGCATGATCGAACAGCGTGCGCGGGCCGCTGCCTTCCTCGCCCATGGATTCGGCCACGAGGACGTCGCCATTGGGCAGGACGCAGATATTGCGCGGATGATCGAGCCCGCGAGCAAAGGCATTGACCTTGAGGCCCGCAGCGGGCGTGGGCATGTGATTGCCCTCCCAGCCCTTGGCGGTCGGCATCTTCAGGGTCGGGATCGCGCCCTGCGGCTTGGCATCGGGAATGGCCGGCGTGGTGCCATAGGCAGGCGGACGCGGACCGTCGCCCGAGTGGCGGATGGCAACGGCAGCACCGCCGATGAGGGCAACAAGGCGGGCAAAAAGGCTGGTCTGGGCCATGGGTCGTCTCGAAAAATGCGGATAAGGAAAACCGGAAGGAGCGCCACGCTAATGGCTTTGCCGCCCTGAGACCAGCCATACAAGTGAAATATCTTGCAGGTGCCGCCGCTGGCTCAGGCGACCGCAGCCTCTGCAGAACCGCTCGAAGCCGGTGCTGCCGCGCGAAGGCTTCGCGTTTCGACGATGGCGCGGATGGCCTGATGCTGACTCAGATAGACCTCGCCCGACAGGTGCTTGAGGAAATCGGTGTGCTTGAGCTTGTCCATGACCGGACCCTTGACCTCGGAGAGGTGCAGGCGAATGCCATTGTCGCGCAGCCGGTGCTCGATGGCTTCGAGGCTCTCGAGTGCCGACATGTCCACGGCATTGACCGCCGAACACATCAACACCACGTCGGTCAGCCCGGGATTCTGCGCCATCTGGTCGATCAGGAGATCCTCGAGATAGCGGGCATTGGCGAAATAGAGGCTTTCGTCGATGCGGATGGAAAGCAGGCCCGGAACCGTATCCACCTTGTGCCGCTTGATATTGCGGAAATGCTCGGTGCCCGGCACCTGCCCGACAATGGCCGCATGTGGACGTGAGGAGCGATAAAGGAACACGAGGATCGAGGCACCAACCCCAAGGGCAATGCCGGTTTCGACCCCGAAGCCCAGCGTGCCGACAAGCGTCAGAGCCACGGCGACAAAGTCAGCTTTCGAATAGGACCAGGCCCGCCTGAGGATGGAAAAATCCACCAAAGTCAGCACGGCGACAACGATGGTTGCGGCCAGCGTCGCCTTGGGCAACACGGCAAGGAAGGGCGTCAGCAGCAGGGTCGCCAGCGCGATGCCGATAGCCGTGAAGGCACCCGCGGCAGGCGTTGCCGCCCCAGCGTCGAAATTGACCACCGAGCGGGCAAAGCCGCCGGTGACCGGATAGCCGCCACCAATCGCCGCAGCGATGTTGGAGGCGCCCAGACCGATCAGTTCCTGATTGGGTTCGATGCGCTCACGCCGCTTGGCCGCCAGAGTCTGGGCCACCGAAACCGATTCGACAAAGCCGACGATGGAGATAATCAGCGCCGGGACAGCCAGTGCCTGGATGGTATCCAGGTTGAAGCTGGGCAACGAGAGCATGGGAAGGCCCTGCGGCACTTCACCCACCAGCGCGACACCCTTGCCCTTGAGATCGAAGAGGGCCGACCAGGCCATGGTGAGGAAGACCACCAATACAGGACCGGCGCGCACGATGACCGTGGCCACACCCTTGGGAACGCCGAAGCGAGCGAGCCAGTTCTTGAGGTCGTAGCGGATCCAGAGCAGGAGGCCGAGCGCAACCACGCCCACGGCAAGCGTGTAGAAATTGATGGTCCCGATATGGGCCCAGATGGAGCTCAGGAGCTCAGGCATGGCATGACCCTCGGTCTTGATGCCGAGAAGCCCCCCGAGCTGGCTCGTGGCAATGATCAGCCCCGATGCCGTGATGAAGCCCGAAATGACAGGGTGGGAGAGGAAATTGGCGACAAAGCCCAAGCGGAATAGGCCCATTGCGAACAGCATGAGACCGGACAAGGCCGCCAGGAGAACGGCCGCGCTGGCGTAATCGGCCGTGCCCTCGGCGGCGATGCGCCCGACAGCCGCCGCGGTCATCAGCGAGACCACAGCCACCGGACCCACGGCAAGCGCCGAGGAGGTGCCGAAAATGGCATAGGCGACCAGCGGCAGGACCGAAGCATAAAGACCCACTTCCGGCGGCAGGCCGGCCAGCAGTGCATAGGCCAGCGATTGGGGGATCAGCATGATGGTAACGATGACCGCGGCGACGAGATCGCTGGTCAACGTCTGCCGGTTGTAGCGACGGCCCCAATCGAGAATGGGCAAATAGGATTTCAGGTTCATCGGTCTTCTTGTCTGGGGCAGTCATCGCTCCCGCCGCCACGGTGGCGGCAGGAGCATGAGGCAGGCTTAACGGCTCAGCGTGGCATGCAGGCTGCCGGCGCGGGCACCGGAGCGGCAATAGCCGAGCATGGGCTTGGGCATCTGCTTCCACGCATCGTGGAAGCGGATGATCTGGCCTTCGCCCAAGCCCCCGGAAACCGGAATATGGACGATCTGGATGCCTTCGGCTTCGGCCGCACGGGCAACATCGTCGAAACTGGGCTGGCCATATTCCTCATTGTCGGGGCGGGCACAGACGATCGACTTGAAGCCGGCTGCAGAGACGGCCTTGACCTGCTCTGGGGTGATCTGGGCAGTAACGGAGAAAGTGTCGTCGATCTTGCGGACGTTCATGGTGTTTGACCTGGACTTGAGAAATGAAAACATGGGTTGTTCCTTTGGAACTCCTCCCGCCACGGGGCAGCGACGGGAGGAGAATGCGGGCATGCTGACGAAACGTCAGAGCCCGTTGACCGGGACCTTGAGATAGGTCTTTCCGTCCTTGTCCTTTGGGGGCAGGCGGCCGGCGCGCATATTGACCTGCAGGGACGGGATGATGAGCTTGGGCATGGCGAGCGTGGCGTCGCGTGCCTCGCGCATCTTGACGAAAGTGTCCTCGTCGGTTCCGTGACCCACATGGATATTGTGGTCGATCTCGTCGCCCACCGTTGTCTCCCACTGGATGTCGCGGCCATTGGGACCATAGTCGTGGCACATGAAGAGGCGCGTTTGCCGCGGCAGGGACAGCACGCGCTGGATCGAGCGGTAGAGGGTGCGGGCGTCGCCGCCGGGGAAGTCGGCGCGAGCCGAGCCGCCATCGGGCATGAAGAGCGTATCGCCGACAAAGGCGGCATCGCCCACGACATGGGTCATGCAGGCCGGGGTATGGCCCGGCGTATGCAGGACATGCACGGTGAGCCCGCCGATCTGGTAACTGTCGCCATCCTTGAACAGGCGGTCGAACTGGCTGCCATCGCGCTGGAACTCGGTGCCTTCGTTGAAGACCTTGCCGAAGGTCTCCTGCACCACGGTGATGTTCTCGCCGATGCCGAGCTTGCCCCCCAGCTTGCCCTGGATATAGGGCGCGGCCGAGAGGTGGTCGGCATGGACGTGGGTCTCAATCAGCCATTCGAGCTTGAGGTTGTTCTTCTCGATGAAGGCGATGATCTCGTCGGCGCCATCATAGGTGATGCGGCCGGCGGCATAGTCGATGTCCATCACCGAGTCGATGACGGCGCAGGACTGCGAGCTCGGATCCTTGACCACATAAGAAATGGTGTTGGTGGGCGCGTCAAAGAACGCGGTGACTTCGGGCTTGGCCGAAAGATCGGGGGTGAAGGGCAGAGTGGCCATGATATGGTCCTTTCT